>DATLZG010000001.1:0-2472 GCA_035574095.1 Burkholderiaceae bacterium
AGCCGCACAGCCGTAAACGCGCGCGATGTCTATCGCCACGCCGCTGCGTATCGCGCTGGCCACGGGGCCGCTCGAGGCGGCGCCGTGGCGCGCCGCGTTGCAGGAGCAGTTGGCGGCCGCCGGCATCGACGCCGAGGTGCACGTGTGGGACGGGGCCGCGATCGGCGCCGATTACGCGGTCGCCTGGCTGCCGCCGCCGGCTCTGTTCGCGCTCGAACCCAAGCTGCGCGCGGTGTTCAACCTCGGCGCCGGCGTCGACGCGCTGCTCGCGCGCGTGCCGGAGTCGGTGCCGATCATCCGGCTGGTGGACGCCGGCATGGCCCCGAAGATCGCCGAGTACGTTTGCTTCGCGCTAGCGCGCATCACGCGCGGGCTGGACCGCTTCGCGCCGCATCCGCGCGGCAGCCGCGACTGGAACGCACCGCGCCCGCGCGGCGGCGCGCCGACGGTGGCGGTGGCCGGGCTAGGTGCGATCGGCGCCGCGGTCGCGCAGGCGGTTCTGCGCTTCGGCTATCCGGCCATCGGCTGGTCGCGCACGCCGAAGGCGCTTCCGGGCGTGGAATGTTTCTCGGGCGCCGCGGGATTGGCGCCGTTTCTGGCGCGCGCGCAGGTGCTGGTCAACGCGCTGCCGCTCACCCCGGCCACCGAAAACCTGTTCGACGCCGCCGCCTTCGCGCAGATGCCACGCGGCGCGCATCTGATCAACGTCGGCCGCGGCGCGACGATCGTCGATGCGGATCTGCTCGCCGCGCTGGACTCGGGCCAGCTCGCCAGCGCCACGCTGGACGTGTTTCGCGTCGAACCGTTGCCGCCGGATCACCCGTTCTGGACGCACCCGGCGGTCACCGTGACGCCGCATCTGTCCGGCCCGACGCCGCGCGCACCCGCCGCGCAGCAGATCGCGCACACGCTGCGCCAGTTGCTGGACGGCGTGCCCGCGCACGCGGTCGCCGGCTACGTCGACCGCGCGCGCGGTTACTGAAACCGCGCGCCGGTCAGCGCAGGAAGGCGACCCGGCTCGCCAGCACCACGCCGCCGCTCAGATCGCCGGCGACGTACACCTGCACACCGTTGGCGAGATCCGCTTCGGTGCCGCCGACGAAGCTGGCAGCGGAGGCGTTCACGCGCTGGCCCTGCACGCGGAAGTCGCTCTTGGAGACGAAGTCGCTGATTGGGCCGATCAGCCGCGCTACGGCGACGTCGCGCTGCACCTCGATGCGCGTGGCGACGAGGTCGCAGGAAGGAATAACGCTCGCCGCCGCGCAGCGCGCATGCACGACGACGAACTGCCCGTTGGCGAGCGGGCCGCCCTCGATGCGCGTGGCGGAGTCGATCGCGATCGCGGTGCCGTTGAGCTTGAAGCCGGTGGCGGTCAGATCGGCGACGGTGCCGGTCAGCACGATGGCGAGCGGTGCCGGCAGCGCCGGCTTGAAGCGCACGCGCGTGACGACGAACGCGGTGCCGTCGAAGCTGCCGGTCACGTCCACCCAATCGCCGTCGCCGAAGTCGGCGCGCGTGCCGCCTTCGAAGACGACGTCGGCGGCCAGCCGCATCGGGATCGCCAGCAGCTTGAATGTGCCGGCCGCGGCGTCGTAGTCGGAAACGACTCCGCTCAGCCGGAACACCTGGCCGGCGGGCGGCGTCAGGAACGCGATCTCCTCGGCGCGCACGACGTCGCCGGCGATGCGGCCCTTCACCAGAACGAAGGCGCCGTCCTTCAGATCGGCCGCGGAGCCGTTGCGCAGCACTGCCGCGCTGCCATCGACCGGCGTGCCGCGCACCTTGAAGCTGGCGGCGGAAACGAAATCGGTCACCTGACCCAGCAGCACGATGCGGCGGCTTTCGGCGGCCGGAACGATCCACACGCGCGTCGCCTTCAGCACCATCGCGCCGCCGCTCGTCGTGAACGCGCCTTCGACGCGCACCAGCGTCATATTGCGGATGTCGGCGAAGGTCGGATTGCCCGGGCCCAGCACCTCGGCCGCGCTGGCGTCCACCGCGATGCCGTTGACCTTGAACGTCTTGCCGTCGGCGGCGGCGTCGGTCACCAGACCGCCGATCACGAAGCGCCGCCCCTCCAAAACCGGCTTGTGCGCGACCCGCACCGCACGCGCCACCAGGCGTCCGCCGCTCGGCAACTGGTCGGAGTAGACGAGCACCGGCACGCCGTTGTCTATCGCCGCACCGTCGGGCTTGATCGTCGCTGCCGCATAGTCGATCGTCAGCGCGCCCAGCTTGAAAGTCTTGGCGGCCGCATCGTGTTCGGCCACGAGCCCCGCCGCGCGCACGCGCACGCTTGCCTCGGCCGGACGCAGCTCCACTCGGGTGGCCACCACCTCACCGGCGGCATTCAAAGTCCCATGCACCTCGACGCGATCGCCGACGCGCAAGGCGGCCAGGCCCGATGCGCCTTCGAATACGGTGGTCTCGGTCACGTGCACGGTCTGGCCGACCGCGGTGAAGCGCGCGTTG
>DATLZG010000002.1:0-8172 GCA_035574095.1 Burkholderiaceae bacterium
CGGCGCTGGGCGTGCTGTACGGCGCCGCCGACTTCCAGCCGCTGGCGCGCCGCGCAACCTGGCTCGCGCTGGCGCTCGCGATCGGCGGCTTGGTGGCGCTGTTTATGGAACTCGGGCATCCGCTGCGGGCGCTGTACGCGATTCCGCTGAACTTCCAGGTCAAGGCGCCGCTGTTCTGGAAAGTCTTGGGGGTCGCCGTCTACCTGATCTGCCTGCTGGTGCTGGCGTCGAGCTGGCTCGCCAAGCCGGCGACGACCGCGCCGCGCGGCGTGGCGACGGTTGCCGCGGTGGCCGCCTTGTTCGTGATCTTCACCGGCGCGCTGACCTTCGCCACGTTGTCGATGCGGCCGTTCTGGCATTCCGGCGAGGTGCCGGTGATGATCCTGGTCGAAGCCATGCTAGGCGGGATGGCTTTCACGCTGCTCGCCGCGCACCGCAGCGGTGGCGACGAAGCGCGCGCCGCGGGCAACGCCGCCCGTTGGGTCGCGGTGCTGACATTCGCGGCACTGCTGTTCGTGAGCGGTCGTGCCATCGTCGGGTTGGCGTCGAACCTCGACGGCTTGCAGGTATGGAACAAGGTGGTTGGCTCGGTGTGGTTCTGGATCGAGGTCGCGCTGCTGGTGATCGCGTTGTGGTTGACCGCCTCGGCCGCCAATCGCGCGAGCTCCGGCATGCAGACGCTCGCCATGCTGGCCGTGATCGTGGCGCTGTTCATCGGCAAGTACGAATTCGTGATCGCCGGCCAGTTGGTGCCGCTGTTCAAGGGTTCGTGGGTGCACGGCTTGATCCAATACACGCCGGCGCCCGCAGAATGGGCGCTGCTGCTGGCCGCCGCCTTCCTCGCCTACGCGGTGTATGCATTCGGCGCCGCGCGGTTCCGCTTCGGTGCCTGAGGCGCACCGCGCGCCTCGCATCGAGGCGGCCGACCTACTGCTCTGCCTGGCGGCGGCGTTCCTGCCGCCGCGGGCCGCGCTTAGCGGCCGCGCCTGGTGCGAGGCGCTTGCCGCCGACCTCGACGAGCTGGCCGCGGACCTCGACCTGGATGCGACTTTCGCCGTGCATTCGCTGCGCGGCTTCGCGGCCAGCGCCGAGGCCGACGAGGACTGGCTGGTTCAGTACAGCCGCCTGTTCCTGGTTCCCCCCGTCGCCATCGCCTTGAACACGGGCGTCTACCTCGAGGGAACGCTCGGCGGCGCGAGCAGCCAGATGCTCACGCAGTGCTATGCGGCTGCCGGCTTCGAGCGGCGTGAGGATTTCCGCGATCTGCCAGATCATGTGGCGATGCAGTTGGAGTTTCTCGCCGCCCTGTTCGATCGCGCCGGTGGTGGCGATAGCGATGCCGCGGCAATGGCGCAGGAGTTCCACGAAAGCTTCCTTTGTCACTGGCTGGAACCGCTGCGCGCGGCCTGCGAGCGCGCCGCGCAGCGCCATACCGCCGCGTCCGTGTATGCGTCGCTGGTTGCGTTCCTCGCCACGGCGCTTGGGCACTTGCTCTAAGGGTCGTGCCCGCCTTCTGCGCGGCTTCTGCGGCGCGCTGCTCGTGACGCTTGCCTGCGCGCCCATGCCCGCGCGCGCCGAGATGGACAGCTCCGAATACCAAGCCGGCCAGCGCCGGCTGTCGCCGGCCGAGCGTGCGCGCGAGGGCGAGCGCCTGCAGCGGGAGCGCGTACTGGAAGCTACGCGAACGCGCGAACGCGAAGCCGCCGAGGCGCGGGAGCGCGCGGCCGTCGCGGCGGCCCTCGCCGCACGCCCGCTCGGAGAACGGCTGGTTCAGACACGCTGCCGGCCCTGCCACGGCGGGACCGATTTCGACGCCTATGCTTACGGCTGGTTGCGCTGGTGGGCGGTCCTGCTGCGTATGGAATGGCTCAACGGCGCGCGCTTCGAAGCGGGCGAGCGGCGCCCGATCGTCGCCCATTTGGCGCGCGGCCGGCAGCCTGACGCCGCGCAGCTCGCCGGCGTTGTCGCTGTGGCCGGTGTGCTGACGATACTCGTACCGGCAGTCGTACGGCGCATGCGGCGTCGCGTGCGTTAACCGCGGCAGACTTCGCGAGCGCAGCCGCTGCGGACGTCCACAGCGGCCGCGCAAACAAAGCGCCGCTGTCATCCACAGGGCAAGCATCGGTTTGCCGCAGTCGCGCCCACCGGCGCCTGCGACGGCCGCTCAAGCGCGCGCCGTCGGTAACGCGTTACGCCTGCCGGTGAGGCGGTCGGCTCGCCGCGCGCGCGTGGCGGGCCGTCACAGCTCGCGCGACTCCGTCTTGCCGTGACTGAGGCCGAGCCTGCGCATCCGTTCCCAGAGGTTCTTGCGGCTAATGCCCAGCGCTTCGGCAGTGCGACCGATCTGTCCGTCGTGCTCCCGCAGGACGCTTTGAATGAATTCGCGCTCCACCGCCGCCAGGTAGTCGGCAAGCGAGCGGGAAAACTGCGGCGCGGCCGGCACCTCGTCGCGCAGCGGATCGCTGAAAAACGCCGCCGGCGACAGCAGCGGCGCCGGCGACAGAATGCAGGCGCGCTCCACCGCGTTCTTCAGTTCGCGCACGTTGCCCGGCCAGCCATAGCGCAGCAGCAACTGTTCGGTGCGGACATCGACGCGCCGCCGCTCGCCCGGATGGCGGCGATTGAAGTCGTCGACGAATGCGTGCAGGTAATGCACGATATCCTCGCGCCGCTCGCGCAGCGGCGGGATGCGCAGCGTGATCACGTCGATTCGGTAGTAAAGATCCTCGCGGAACTGCCCCTGCGCGACCATCGCTTTGAGGTCGCGATGCGTGGCGCAGACGAGCCGGAAGGCGACCTTCGTCGGGGTCTGACAGCCGAGCCGCACGACCACGTGATCCTGCAGCACGCGCAACAGCTTGGCCTGCATCGCAAGCGGCATGTCGCCGACCTCGTCCAGGAACAGACAGCCGCCATCGGCCTGCTCCAGCAGACCGCGTTTGGCGCGGCTGGCGCCGGTGAAAGCGCCGCGCTCGTAGCCGAACAGCTCCGCCTCCATCAGCGGCTCGGGCAGCGCCGCGCAGTTCACGGCCACGAACGGGCGGTCGCGACCCGCCGCCGCGCAGATGTGACGGTGATACAGGCGCGCGACGTGTTCCTTGCCGACCCCGGACTCGCCGCAGATCAACAGCGTTTCGGCCTGCGCCGCCAGCCGCGGCATCGCCTCGGCGATACGTCGCATCGCCGGCGACGCGCCGAGTACGGTGGCATCCTCGCCCGCCAGGCGCGGCTCGCACAAGCTGCGCACGCGCTCGACCAGTCGGTCCAGATCGAAGGGCTTGGTCACGTAATCGGCTGCGCCCGCCTTCATCAACTCCACCGCGCGATCGATCGTTCCGAAGCCGGTAATGAAGATGAAAGGCGGCAGCGAGGCGCTCGTCGGCTCGCACTGCTGCAGCAGTCCGAGATAGATCTGCCCGCCGTCGCCGTCCGGCAGGCGGATGTCGCTCAGCACGGCGTCGTAACGGCGCCGTGCCAACGCGCGCCGCGCCGGTTCGCCGGCGCGATGCCAGTCGACCTCGAAACCCTCCAGTCGAAAGCGGTCGACGAGAGACTCGCCCATGATGGGGTCGTCTTCAATCAGACACAGGTGCGGATGCGCGTTCATCTCGGCTTTCTTTCATCCATGCGGCGCCGTCCTGCGCCGACGGCAACGTCACCGAAAAAACCGTGCGGCCGGCGCGACTCTCGACCGCGATGTTGCCGCGCAGCCGGTTCACGATCTGATACACGACCCACAGCCCGAGCCCGCTACCCTCGCCGCCTGCGAGCGTGAACGGTTCGAACAGGTATTGCAGCTTCTCTTCGGGAATGTGGCGGCCGTCGTTCTGTACACGGATCACCAGCCCGTGCGCGCCGCCGCCGACGGCGAGCGCAATCGATCCGCCTTCTTCGATCGCATGCGCGGCATTCAGCAGCAGATTCAGCAGAATCTGCCGCACCTGGTGCGCGGGCAGCGGCGGCAACGAATCGACGCGCAGCTCGCGGGTCAGGCGGCCGCGCTTGCGTTCCACTTCGGGCGCCACCAGCAGCAGCACGTCATCGATGTCCTCGCGCGTCAGCGCCCGGTCACCAAGCCGCGTCTCCACCAACAGCGCGCCGACCGAGCCGCGGATTTGCAGCAGCCCGCGCTCAAGCAGCGCCAGCGTGCGGGTGGCAAGCGGATCCTCGCTGCCGTGGCGCCGATAGGTGCTGACGGCGTTCAGCATGCCGCCCAGCGGATTGTTGATCTCGTGCGCGATACCGGCGGCCAGCCGCCCGATCGCCGCCAAGCGTTCTGACGCGATAACTTGTTCCTCCAACTCGCGTTTGCGCTTCAGGTCGTCCAACATCAGGCGAAACGTGCGCGTCAGCTCGCCGATCTCGTCGCCCGTATCGGGTAGCTTCTCGACGGCGATGTCGTCCAGTTGCGCCGGCACCTTGCGCATCGCCGCCGCCAACGCGACCAGCGGCGCGCCGGTGCGCCGGCCCCAGAACCAGCTCGCCGGCAGCAGGATCGCGAGCGCGAGCGCCGTTACCCACGCGGCACGTTTGATGATCTCCAGATAGTGCGGCCACAGCGCCTTGCGCGAGGCGACCAGCACCACATCGCCGAGGCGCACCTCGTTGGCTTTGATCGGGGCGGCGAAGAACAGCAGGTCCGAGCCGGGCACCGCGATCGCGGTTGGCTCGCCGGTGGCACCGATCGCGCGCCGCCCGACGAAGGATTCGAATGCCGACCCGAGGCCGACCAGCTTGGCGCTGACCGGGAACTCGGTCGGGCGCGACGATACGAAGATCGCCCCCGCCGCGTCGATCACGATCACGAACGGGGTCTGTGCCGGCGGTGTGCGAGCGTCTTCGGCGGCGGCGCGCACGATCTCATACGCGCGCCAGACGTCGTCGTGGCGCAGATAGGGCTGCAGCGTGTTCGCCAGCGCGCGCGCCAGGCTCAACGAATAGTTCTCCAGATCCTGTCGTGCCTGGTTGACCTGCCGCAACACGATGGCGGCAGTCACCGCCAGTGCGACGATCAACACCAGCGCGGTGACCCGCAGCGGGATTTTGTAGCGCAGCGAAATCCGCAGCGGTTGCATCAGGTGGTCTTCGCTTCGCGAAAACGCGCGTCCACCCGCATCATGTCGGCGATCGAGTCGAACAGCGCACCGGTGCCGCGCACGAAGCCGTCCAAGTGCATCTGGCGCAACAGCGCACGGCCGTCGGCGTCGGCTGCCATCGCCACCAGCGCGTCGAAGAACGCGCGCTCGTCGGCCGCCCCGATGTCGCGGCGGGCGACGAACGGCGTGTGCCCGAACTCGGCCGACCGTTCGATCACGCGCGTGCGCGCGGCGAGCTGCGGCTGCAACGTCGCCACCACGTCGTAGACGTAACCGTCTACCGCGCCGCCGTGGGCCACGCCCTCGGCCACCGCGCGTACGACGAGCCGGTGCGCCCAGGTGAAGAACGAACGTGCGAAAAAGGTATCCGGGTCGCGTCCGGCACGGATCAGCGCCACCCGCGGGTACAGATGGCCCGAGTTCGAATCGGGATCCGAGTACGCGAACACGCGTCCACCAAGGTCGAGCAACCCGTGCGATCGGCCGTCGTGCGCGCCGACGATGATGTACGAGCGATACAGCGGTTTTCCCTGCCATAGCGGCACGGCCACCAGTCGAAGTTCGGCACGATGGCGCACGTATGGATAACCGCACACCCAAGCGAAATCGAGCCCACCGGTGCGGATCAGGTCCATCACTTCACGGTAGCTGGAACGGGTGACGAATTCGACGGGCCGCTGCAGGCGTTGCGCCAGCCAGTCGCGCCAGGTACGCAGGAAGCCGACTTCGTCGTCGAGAAAAACGGCGGTAATGCCGATGCGGATCGGTCGCACGGCCGACCAGGCCGCCGGCGCGACGCACAAGCTTCCGGCAGCGGCCGCAGCCGCCAGCATCCGGCGACGCATTGCGCTTGCCATTCGATGCGGCTTCGTTCGCTCGACTCACGAAGTGTAAGCACGATGCAGCGTCCAGGGGCGGGCCGCGAGGTTACCGTCCGGTAACGGCGATGGCCCTCGGGTGGCTTTGCCGAAGCGCCGCGCTGGCCGGACGCAGCGCAAGTTCAGGATTGCGGTGCGCCCGCAGATTGAGTGCAATGCGCAAAAGCGAGAAGTCGGCATGCGGAGACGAGTCCAAGGAGGCCCCCATGGATTTGCAGGCACTGATCTTCGATGTCGACGGCACGCTCGCGGATACCGAGGAAGCGCACCGGCAGGCGTTCAATCGCGCCTTCGAGCTGCACGGGCTCGACTGGCACTGGACCCGCAGCCGCTACGCCGAGCTACTCGGCGTGTCCGGCGGCCGCGAGCGCATCCGCTTGCACCTCGACTCGCTGCCGCTGGCGGCGGAACGTAAAGCGCAGCTGACGGCGCAGATCGACGCGATCCACCGCACCAAGGTCGACGCCTACCGCGATCTCGTCGCCAGCGGGCGTGTGCCGCTGCGCGTCGGCGCGCGGCGTCTGATCGAGGAAGCGCTCGCCGAGGGTGTGAAGCTGGCGGTGGCCACGACCGGCACGGCCGCCGGCGTGGAGGCGCTGCTTGCGCAGGCGCTGGGCACAGACACCGTACGACGATTCGACTTGATCGCCGCCGGCGATGTCGTCACGCGGCGCAAGCCGGCGCCGGACGTCTACCGCTATGTGCTGCAGCGGCTCGCGGTCGCCCCTTCCGCGTGCGTGGCGTTCGAAGACTCGGCGAACGGCGTGCACGCCGCGCACGGCGCCGGCGTGTTCGTGGTCGCCACCCCCAGTTTCTGGACGCTGGATCAGGACTTTTCCGAGGCGGATCTGTTCCTGCCCGCGCTCGGCGATCCGGAGCAACCGCTGCCGGCGGCGATCGCGGCCCGGCGCACCGGTGGCATGCCCTACGTGAACCTCGCGTTACTGCGGCGCCTGCTGGCGGCGCGCGGGAACCCGAACCCCAGCGCGCCGATCAAAGCGGACGTAATCCGCTGATCGTCCCGGGCCTGTCGCCGCCGGCGGTGATCCGTGGGATCGGCTCGGGCGCTTGGTCGGGTATCGAAAAGGGGGTTCGATATGACTGTCAAGCACTGGCAAGACCCGGTCAATCTCGTTCTCGGTGCGTGGTTGATCGCCTCGCCGTGGGCGCTCGCGCATCAGGCCGAAACGGCGCCGACCTCGAACGCAGTGGTCCTTGGCGTTCTGATCGCGGCGGCTGCGATCTGGGCGATGTTCCGCGTGATGGCGTGGCAGGAATGGGCCAACGTCGTCTTCGGCTTGTGGCTGATCGCCTCGCCGTGGATCCTGGGGTTCACGGGCGTGACCGTGGCGCTGTACAACGCGGTGATCGTCGGCATCATCGTGGCCGCGTTGGCGCTGTGGGCACTGGGCACCGACCGCGACATCGGCGGCTGGTGGAGCCACGCGCATTGAAGCAACCGGCCTGACGGACCCGCTCCGTCAGGCCTTTGTGGTCACCGCATCCGCCAAGCGCTGCGCAAGGCGGTTCGCCTGCACGGCATCTTCCGCTTCGACCATCACCCGCAACAGCGGCTCGGTCCCCGACGGCCGGATCAGTACCCGGCCGCGGCCGGCGAGTTCGCGCTCGACGGCGGCCTTCTCGCGCGCCAGCGGCTCATGCCGCGTCCAGTCGAAGCCGGGCGTGAGGCGGACGTTGACCAGCTTCTGCGGCAACAAAGGCAGATCGGCGGTCAGTTCGCGCAGCGACCTGCCGGCACGCTGCATCGCCGCCAGCACTTGCAGTGCGCTGACGATGCCGTCGCCGGTGGTGTGTCGGTCGAGGCAGATCAGGTGGCCCGACCCCTCGCCGCCCCACAGCCATCCCTTCTGCTCCAACAGTTCGAGCACGTACCGGTCGCCGACCTTCGCGCGCGCGAACGGCACGCCCAGCTCGGCGAAGCGCTTCTCGAGTGCGAAGTTGGTCATCAAAGTGCCGACCGCGCCGAGCGCGCCGTTGCCGCGCCCGGCCGCGAGGCGGTCGCGCACGATCACGTACAGCAGCTGGTCGCCGTCGTAGACCGTACCGCCATCGTCGGCGATCACCACGCGATCCGCGTCGCCGTCCAATGCGACTCCAAGGTCCGCACCGTGCGCACGCACTTTCTCCGCCAGGCCGTCGGCGTGCACGGCGCCGACGCCGTCATTGATGTTCAGGCC
>DATLZG010000003.1:0-9647 GCA_035574095.1 Burkholderiaceae bacterium
CGCGCCTCGCGCTGCATCCCCAGGCACCCCCGCCGCGGCCGCCGCGGATTCTGAGATAGGTTCTAGTCGTTCGCCATGCCCGAGCTGCCCGAAGTCGAAGTCACGCGCCGCGCACTCGCCCCGCACGTCGAGGGCTTGACGGTACGCGCGGTGCGCGTGCGCGAGCGGCGCCTGCGCTGGCCGGTACCGGCGCAGCTCGCGCGCTGGCTCGCCGGCCGGCCGCTGCTGCGTCTGGACCGGCGCGGCAAGTACTTGCTGTGGCGCTTCGCGCACGGCACGCTGATCTCGCACCTGGGCATGTCCGGATCGTGGCGCCTGCATTTGACCGCGCCGCCGGCGCCCGGTGCGCACGATCACGCGGACCTGGTGTTCGCCGCCGGACGCACCGTGCGCGTTGCGCGGCTGACCGATCCGCGCCGTTTCGGCGCGTTGCTGTGGCACCCGCACGCGCGCGGCGACGTCGAGCGCCATGCGCTGCTCGCCGGGCTCGGGCGCGAGCCCCTCGATCCGCGCTTCGACGGGGCGTACCTGTACGCCGCCACCCGTGGCCGGCGCGCGCCGATCAAGCAAGTCCTGCTGGCCGGCGACATCGTGGTCGGCGTCGGCAACATCTACGCCTCGGAAAGCCTGTTTCGCGCCGGCATCGATCCGCGCCGGCCGGCCCATCGGCTCGGCCGCGCGCGCTGCGCGCGGCTGGCCGAGGCGATCCGCGCAGTGCTGGCCGAAGCGATCGAAGCCGGGGGCGCGACGCTACGCGACTTCATCGGCGCCGACGGCCGCGCGGGCTACTTCATGATGGATGCGCGCGTGTACGACCGCGCCGGCTTGCCGTGCCGGGCGTGCGGGACGACGATCCGCCGCATCGTGCAAGGGCAGCGCGCGACTTACTACTGCCCGCGCTGCCAGCGATGAAAGCCGCTGCGCGGCAGCCAACCGATCACGGTCAACGGATAACGAGCCGTTTAGGCCCTGATTCATCCGTTTAGCGCAGGCGATTGCGGGCAAACCCCTGTGTTAGATTGCCGCCGCCTTCATTGGGGGTAGTTAGGCAGGTTCGCCGTCTCCGATGGCCCAACTCGCGTCCAGCTTTCACGAATTCGGCGCCTGGCGCGATGCGCTGGCCGGTTCGATCGTGCAGTTGCGGCGCTGGCTGGAAAGCACGCAACTGCTGGAAGGCGATGCGGCGCGCCGGCTCGACGTGGCGCTCGACCGGCTCGCCGAAGACAAGCTGGTCATCGCGTTCGTGGCCGAGTTCTCGCGCGGCAAATCGGAGCTGATCAACGCGATCTTCTTCGCCGATTACGGCCGCCGCATCCTGCCGTCGTCGGCCGGGCGCACGACGATGTGCCCGACCGAGCTGATGTACGACGACTCGCTGCCGCCGTGCATCCGCGCCTTGCCGATCGAGACGCGCGCGCGCTTCGGCACCACCGCCGACTTCAAGAAGGCGGCCGCCGAATGGCGTGTGTTCCCGGTGGACACCAATTCGCCCGACGGCATGCTGCAGGCGTTCAAGCTGGTGTCCGAAACGGTGCGCGTATCGGTGGACGAAGCGCGCATGTACGGGCTGTACGACCCGGAGGACAAGGACCAGGCGGTCGCGGTGGATCGCGACGGCATGGTCGAGATCTCGCGCTGGCGGCACGCGGTGATCAACTTCCCGCACCCGCTGCTGAAGCAGGGGCTGGTGATCCTCGACACGCCGGGGCTGAACGCGATCGGCACCGAGCCGGAACTGACGCTGTCGCTGGTGCCGTCCGCCCACGCCGTGCTGTTCGTGCTCGCCGCCGACACCGGGGTGACGAAAAGCGATCTCGACGTGTGGCGCCATATCGTCGGCGACTCCGGCAGCACCCACAACCACATCGCGGTGCTGAACAAGATCGACGGCCTGTGGGATGCGCTGAAGAGCGAATCCGAGATCGAAGCCGAGGTCGACAAGCAGGTGCACAGCGTGGCCGGCACGCTGGGACTGGCGGCGGCGCGCATCTTCCCGGTGTCGGCGCAGAAGGGCCTGGTGGCCAAGGTCACCGGCGACCAGAAGCTGCTGCGCGCCAGCCGGCTGCCGGCGCTGGAGGCGGCGCTGGTCGACCTGCTGGTGCCGGCCAAGCAGCGCATCGTGCGCGAGCAGACGCAGGCGGTGATCGAACGCGTGACCGGCGAAGTGCGGCAGGCGCTGGCCGCGCGCGAGCGCAGCCTGATCGAGCAACTGTACGAGCTGCGCGCGCTGCAGGGCAAGAACCAGAGCTCGATCGAGCGCATGCTGATCCGCGCGCAGACCGAGCAGCGCGACTTCGAGGAAAACGTGCGCAAGATCGTCGCCGCGCGCGTGGTGCTGGCGCGCCTGGCCAACGAGGCGTACGCGCCGCTGCGGCTCGAATCGCTGCGCGGGCGGGTGCTGGAGGCGCGCGAGCGCATGCGCAAGGTGCGGCTGACGCCGCAGTTCTTCGCCGCCGTCAAGGACTACTTCGCACAGTTGCGCGAGCTGCTGCGGCAGGCCAACGCCAAGATCGCCGAGATCGAAAAGATGGTGCTCGGCGTGCAGCGCCGCTTCGCCGAGGACCTGGGCTGGAGCCTGTCGCCGCCGATGCCGTTTTCGCTCGACACTTACCTGGCCGAGCTGGAGCGCGCGGAGGAGGCGTACCGCAGCCACTTCGGCGCGCTGGCCGTGCTGACGCGCGACAAGTGGTCGCTGATCGAGCGCTTCTTCGACACCGTGGTGTCGAAGTCGCGCGAGGTGTTCGCCGCCGCCGAGCGCGACACCGAAGCCTGGGTGCGCTCGCTGCTGCCGCCGATCGAGGTGCAGGTACGCGAGCAGCGCCAGCAGTTGAAGAAGCGCGCCGAGTCGGTGGCGCGCATCCGCGATGCGCAGGAATCGCTCGACGCGCGCATCGGCGAGCTGGAAGAGGCGCTGGAAGACGTGCAGCAACGGCTCGAAGAGCTGAAGAAGTTCGCCGGCCAAGCGCGCAACCTCGCGAGCCGCGAAACCGCGGCCAGCGCGCGGGCCGCCGCGGCGGCCGAAGCCGAAACCCCCGCGTTCCTGCGCGTCGAGATCTGACCCCGACGGGGCGGCGGGCGGGCGTGCCGCGCGCGCCGTGCCGCCGCCCGTGCCACTCGAATCCCATTTCTTTGCCGCGCCGCTCGCGCCGGTGGCGGACCTGTTGCGCTGCGCTGCCGGTCCGACCGCGGCTGCGAGCCGCCGGCGGCCGGCGTACAGTTCGGCGCGCAAGCGAATTCGGGCGGTTCGAACACCGGATCTCAAGGAGGCGATATGGCGGAGTACTCGACGGCGAACCTTCGTACCGTAGCGCTGGTCGGCCACGGTGCGGCCGGCAAGACCTCGCTGGCGGAGATGCTGCTGGCGAAGTCGAAGATGATCGGCGCGCCCGGAACCGTGGACAAAGGCAGCACGGTCAGCGACTACGACCCGCTGGAGAAAGCCGCGCTGCACTCGCTGCGCGCGTCGGTGCTTCATTGCGACTACAACGGCACGCGCATTCACCTGATCGACACGCCGGGCTATCCGGACTTCATCGGGCAGGCGATCGGCGCGCTGGACGCGGTGGAAACGGTGGCCGTCGTGGTCAGCGCCACTGCCGGCATCGAGCTGGTGACCCGGCGCATGATGCAGTGGGCGCAGGAACGCAATCTGTGCCGCATGATCGTGGTCAACAAGATCGACCACGAGAACATCGACCTGCCGGCGCTGCTGGCGCAGTTGCAGCAGACGTTCGGCCCCGAGGTGCTGCCGATCAACCTGCCGGCCGCCGGCGGCACGCGCGTGATCGACTGCTTCGATCGCGACAGCGGCGACGCCGACTTCCTGTCGGTGGCCGAAGTCCATCGCAAGGTAATGGAGCAGATCGTCGAGGTCGACGACGCGGCGATGGAGAAGTACCTGGAGGAGGGCGCGGTCGATCCGACCACGTTGCACGCGCCGCTGGAGAAAGCGCTGCGCGAAGGGCACTTGATTCCGGTTTGCTTCGTGTCGGCGCGCACCGGCGCCGGCGTGCAGGATCTGCTGGACGTGATGGTGCGGCACCTGCCGAACCCGAGCGAAGGCAATCCGCCGCTGTTCTACAAGGGCGACGGCACGAGCTTCCGCTCGGAACCCGATCCGAACAAGCACGTGCTGGCGCACGTGTTCAAGGTGGTCAACGATCCCTACGTCGGCAAGATCGGCGTGTTTCGCGTGCACCAGGGCACGGTCACGAAGGACACGCAGCTATTCATCGGCGAAGGCAAGAAGGCGTTCAAGGTCGGCCATCTGTTCCTGCTGCAGGGCAAGGACACGGTGGAGGTCCCCAAGCTAGTGCCGGGCGATATCGGCGCGGTGGCCAAGGTCGAGGAGATCGTCTTCGACTGCGTGCTGCACGATTCGCACGACGAGGACGGCATCCGCATGAAGCCGCTGGAGTTCCCGAAGCCGATGTTCGGGCTGGCGCTGGAACCGAAACGGCGCGGCGACGAGGGCCGCATCTCGGAAGTGCTGGCGAAAATGGCGGCCGAGGATCCGACGCTGGCGATCGAGCACGACGCCGTGCAGAACGAAACGGTGATCCGCGGCTTGTCCGAACTGCACCTGCGCACGGTGCTGGAACGCATGAGCGCGGTGTTCAAGCTGGAGGTGACCACGCGCCCGCCGCGGGTGCCGTACCGCGAGACGATCGCCGCGGCCGCCGAGGGCCATGCCCGGCACAAGAAGCAGACCGGCGGCGCGGGCCAGTTCGGCGAGGTGTTCCTGCGCGTGGAGCCGTTGCCGCGCGGCGCCGGCTTCGAGTTCGTCGATCAGGTCAAGGGCGGCGTGATCCCGTTCAACCTGATTCCGGCGGTGGAAAAGGGCGTGCGCGAGGTGCTCGCCACCGGTTACGTGGCCGGCTATCCGATCCACGACATCCGCGTCGTCGTCTACGACGGCAAACACCATCCGGTCGACTCCAAAGAGGTGGCCTTCGTCGCCGCCGGCCGCAAGGCGATGCTGGACGCGCTGCCGAAGGCGCGGCCGATCGTGCTGGAGCCGATCGTCGCCATCGAGATCGCCGTGCCCGATGCGGCGATGGGCGACATCACCGGCGATCTGTCGGCGCGGCGCGGCCAGGTGACCGGCACCACCAATTTGCCCGGCGGCATGATGGTGATCAAAGGCGTGGTGCCGCTGGCGGAACTGGACGGCTACGCCGGCCGGCTGAAAGCGATCACGCAGGGGCACGGCAGCTATTCGATGGAGCTGTCGCACTACGAGGCGGTGCCGCCGGCCGTTCAGCAACAGTTGGCCAACGAATACAAGGCCAAGCGCAAGGCGGAAGAAGAAGACTGAAGGCGCGCGGACCGCGCCGTGTGATCGCGGTCACGCTGGCGGCCCGCGCGCCGCGGTTGAAGTGCGCCGCGCCGGCCCCACCTGCGGGGCGTATGGACAACCGCCCCGGCCCCTGCGAATGATCATCGCCTGCCCGCATTGCCAGAAGAAAAACCGCGTCCTCGCGGAACGGTTCGACGATGCGCCCACCTGCGGCCAGTGCGGCAAACCCTTGCTCGAAGGTGCCCCGGTCGCGCTCGACGACGACAACTTCGCCGAAGTGATCCGCGCCAGCAAACGCCCGGTGGTCGTGGATTTCTGGGCCGCGTGGTGCGGGCCGTGCCGGATGTTCGCGCCGGTTTTCGAGCAGGCCGCTGCGCGTCACCCCGAACTGCTGTTCGCCAAGGTCGACACCGACGCCAACCCCGGCATCAGCGCGCAGTACGCGATCCGCAGCATCCCGACGCTGGCGCTGTTCAGGAACGGCGCGCCGGTCAAGCGCGTTAGCGGCGCGCTGCCGGCGGGCCAGTTCGAGCAGTGGTTGCGGGCGCCGTGAGACGTTGTCCGTGTTCCGTGATCCGAGGTTGAATGCGGGGCCGTCTCGGACTGTGATCCCGCCCCCACGCGCAAGGCATCGCAGGTCGCGCAGCCGGTATTCCTCGCCCCGCTGGCTCCGGCGTCGGAATGACGCGGTCAACGGACAACGGTCAACGGATCACGGCTCACGGCTCACGGAAATGCCAAGCCTTCGGCCGCGTGAACGTTTCGATGCCGTAGGTGGATAGCGTCAGCCCGATGCCGGAGCGCTTCACCCCGCTCCACGGCAGCCGCGGGCTGACGCGGTCGCAGCAGTTCCAATAGACGCTGCCGGCGGCCACCCGCGCCAGGATCGAGCGCGCGCGCGCCTCGTCGCGCGTGTACACGCCCGCGGTCAGGCCGTACTCGCTATCGTTCATCAGCGCCACGGCGTCGTCGTCCCCGGTCACCTTCTGGATGCCGACGATCGGGCCGAAGCTCTCCTCGCGCATCACCGCCATCGAGTGATCGACGTTTACCAGCACGGTCGGCTCGAACCAGTTGCCGGGCTGTTCGATGCGCTTGCCGCCGATCAACACGTGCGCGCCCTTGGCCAGCGCGTCGGCCACCTGCCGCTCGAGTACCTGGATCTGCGCGGCGCGGGTCAATGGGCCGATGTAGGTATCGGGAAGCGTCGGCGGGCCGAGCTTGAAGCGTTCGACCTCGGCGACGAAGGCGGCGACGAAGGAATCGAAGATCTTCTGGTGCGCGTAGATGCGCTCGACCGAGCAGCAGCTTTGCCCGGTGTTGTACATCGCGCCATCGGCGAGCGACGCCGCGGCGGCGGCCACATCGACGTCCTCGCACACGTAGGCCGGGTCCTTGCCGCCGAGTTCGAGCTGCAGGCGGATCATGCGCGGTCCGACCGCTTGCGCGATCTTGGCGCCGGTGTGGTACGAGCCGGTGAAGAAGACGCCGTCCACCGGCGGTTTCAGCACTTCGATACCGACGCGCCCGCCGCCGACGGCCACCGCGAAGACCTCCTGCGGTACGCCGGCCGCATGCAGCAGATTGCCGATTTCGATGCCGGTCAGCGTCGCGTACTCGCTCGGCTTGTACAGCACGCAGTTGCCGGCGGCGAGCGCCGGCACGAACACGTTGCTGCCGACGAAGTACGGATAGTTCCAGGCCGAGATGTTGGCGATCACGCCCAGCGGTTCGTGCGTGATGAACTCGCGCATGCCGCCGTCCGCGAACACCTGCCGCGCGGCCAGCACCTGCGGCGCGGCTGCGAGAAAGAAGTCCAGACGGGCCAGCAGGCCGTTCAGTTCGTTGCGCGACTGCGCGATCGGCTTGCCGACCTCGGCGGTGAGCAAGGCGGCCAGCTTTTCCTGTTCGTGCACGATGTTCGCGCGGAAGCGCCGGATGCAGTCGAGCCGATGCTCGAGCGAACTCGCCGCCCACGCCGGCTGCGCCGCGCGCGCCGCATCGAACTTGGCACGCACCGACTCCGGCGTGTCTTCCGGCAGCTCGGCGATCACGCTGCCGTTGGCGGGATTGATGACCTGGAGCATCGAGTGGGGAGTCGGTAGTTCGGAGTCGGGAATGAACCGGGAGCCAACGGATCACGGTCAACGGATCACGGCCCTTTTCGCGCGCGCGCCGCTTGCAGAAAATCGTCCAGCATCGGCTTGCCGTCGAGCTGCTCGGCGTGCAGTTCGCGCTGGTGCAGGAACTCCGGGTGCCACTGAATGCCGAACACGTAGCTCGGGCCGCGCCAGCGGATCGCCTCGACGATGCCGTCGGGCACCGCAACCGCCTCCACCACCAGGTCGCGGCCGAGTTCCTTGATCGCCTGGTGATGGATCGAATTGATCGTCGCCTCTGCGACGCGCGGGTACAGCTGCGCCAGGCGCGTGCCCGGCACCAGCTTCATGCGATGCAGTTGCAGGTCGTACTTGTGCGCGTCGCGGTGCTCGATCGCCTGCGGTACCTGGGTCGCGATGTCCTGATACAGCGTGCCGCCGAGCGCGACGTTGATCAACTGACAGCCGCGGCAGATGCCGAGCACCGGCTTGCCGGCGGCGACGAAGGCGTTGAACAGATCGATTTCGTACACGTCGCGCACGCGGTCGCCGGCCCACTCCGGGGCGAGCGGCTTTTCGCCGTAGGTCTCGGGCGCGACGTCCGATCCGCCCTGCAGCACCAGCCCGTCCAGTTGCTCGGCATACGCGGTCAGGCTCAGCTCGCCGCGCGTGAGCGTCCCTTCGCTTTCGATCGCCGGAATCATCACCACCAGCACGTCTTTGGCGAGCAGCCAATGCGCGACCGATTGCTCGAGGTAGTGCAGCGTCTTCGTGAACACGCCGCCGAGATCGCGCACCGGCGCCTGCGGGCGGTAGATGCGCGCCGACACGCCGATCAGTAGCGGCGCGCCCATCACAACGCCTGCAGGAAGAAGCGCTCGAAATCCGCCGCCGTGCAGGGGCGCGGGTTGGTGCGGTGGCAAATATCCCGCTCGGCGATCGCGACCAGCGCCGGAATCTGCTCCCGTCGCACGCCGGTTGCGGCCAGTCCCGCCGGAATGCCGATCGCGCGCTTCAACCGCGCGATCCAGTCGATGAAGCCGGCGCCGTCGCGCGCGCCGACGACGTGCGCGAGTTCCGCGAATTTCTCCGGCGCCGCCTCCAGGTTGAAGCGCAGCACCGGCTCCAGCATCAGCGCGTTGGCCAGCCCATGATGCAGGTCGCACACCGCGGACAGCGCGTGCGCGCACGAGTGCACCGCGCCCAGATCCTTCTGGAACGCGATCGCTCCCATCATCGAGGCCATCAGCATGTCGCCGCGCGCGGCCAGATCGTGCGGTTCATGCACCGCGCGCGCCAGCGCGCGCGCCGCGATGCGCGTGCCTTCCAGTGCGATGCCGTCGCACAGCGGGTGATACTCCGGCGACAGATAGCTCTCGACGTTGTGCGTCAGCGCGTCCATGCCGGTGGCCGCGGTCACCGCCGGCGGCAGTCCGACGGTGAGCTCGGGATCGGCGAACACCGCGCGCGCCAGCAGGCGCGGCGAAAAGATCACGCGCTTGACGTGCGTGTCGTCTTCGCTGACCACGCTGGAGCGGCCGACCTCGGAGCCGGTGCCGGCGGTGGTCGGCAAAGCCACGAAGTACGGCAGCTCGCCTTCGATCGGCCGCGCCTGCGGGTGATCCCAGGCGTATTCGAGCGCGTGGCCGCCGCGCGTGGCGAGCAGGCCGACGATTTTGGCGACGTCCAGCGCCGCCCCGCCGCCGAAGCCGATCACGCAGTCGGCACCGTGAGCGCCAAACGCCGCCGCGCCGGCCATCGCCTGTGCCGCGGTCGGGTTGCCGGCCACGCCCGAGAACACCGCGACCTCGAGCCCGTCGCCGAGGTGCGAGAGGAATTCGGCCAGCATCGGCAGCGCGGCGAGCGCGCGGTCGGTGACCACCAGCGGCCGGCGCAGGCCCTGCGCGCGCAGATGCGCGCCGACCAGCTTGCGCGCGCCGCAACCGAACTGGATCGCGGTGGGAAAGGAGAAACGATTGATCGACACTTGGCAGCTTCGCGAAGGCCGGGCGGCATCTTACGACGCGATGCGGCGCGCGCGTCAGTCGATCCGCACCCAACGCAGCTCGAGCACGTCGTTCGGCCACTGCACGACGTGGATGTTCGGCCGCATCGCCCAGGTCAGCGTGCGGCGATACAGCGGAATCAGCGGCAGCTCCTCGCGCAGCAGCCGCAGCGCGTCGCCGACCAGTTGGCGGCGGCGCGCGGCGTCGGGCTCGACGCGGATGGCGTCGATCAGCGCGTCCAGT
>DATLZG010000004.1:0-5958 GCA_035574095.1 Burkholderiaceae bacterium
CCCGCTGACGGCACTGCTGATCGCCGTCGCGGTGGTGGTCGTCACCGCCTTCGTCTGTTTCGTCGAGCGCGGTCAGCGCAAGATCCTCGTCAATTACGCGAAGCGCCAGGTGGGCAACCGCGTCTACGGCGGGCAGAGCTCGCACCTGCCGCTGAAGCTGAACATGTCGGGGGTGATTCCGCCGATCTTCGCGTCCTCGCTGATCCTGTTCCCGGCGACGCTGGCCAGCTGGTTCACGACCGGCGAGGCGACGCGCTGGATCCGGGACTTGGCGGCGGCGCTGTCGCCGGGCCAGCCGCTGTACATCCTGCTGTACGCTGGATTGATCGTTTTCTTCTGTTTCTTCTACACGGCGCTCGTCTTCAACAGCAAGGAGACCGCCGACAACCTGAAGAAGAGCGGCGCGTTCGTGCCGGGCATCCGGCCCGGCGACCAGACCGCGCGCTACATCGACAAGATCCTGATGCGCCTGACGCTGGCCGGCGCCGTGTACATCACGTTCGTCTGCTTGGTGCCGGAGTTCCTCAATCTGCGCTGGAACGTGCCCTTCTATTTCGGCGGCACGTCGCTGCTGATCGTGGTCGTGGTGACGATGGACTTCATGGCCCAGGTGCAGGCCTACCTGATGACGCATCAGTACGAGAGCCTGCTGAAGAAAGCGAACTTCAAGGGGTTCGGCGCCGGCTTGCCGCGCTGAAACCGTGAGAGGAAGCAACAGGCACGAGCGCGCGCATGGCGAAAGACGATGTGATCCAGATGCAGGGCGAGGTTCTGGAGAACCTGCCGAACGCGACCTTCCGCGTCAAGCTGGAGAACGGCCACGTCGTGCTGGCGCACATTTCGGGAAAGATGAGAATGCACTACATCCGCATCCTGCCCGGCGACAAGGTCACGGTAGAAATGACGCCGTACGACCTGACTCGGGCGCGGATCGTTTTCCGCGCCAAGTAGCGCGGTTGGGAGAAGCGTATGAAAGTACTGGCATCGGTCAAGAAGATGTGCCGCAAGTGCAAAGTGATCAAGCGCAAGGGGGTCGTGCGCGTGATCTGCTCCGACCCGCGGCACAAGCAACGCCAGGGTTGACGAGGTAGCGCATGGCACGTATCGCCGGTATCAATATCCCGCCCCATCAGCACGCCGAGATCGGCCTGACGGCCATTTACGGCATCGGCCGCGCGCGCGCGCGGGCGATCCTGGATGCGGTGAAGGTTCCCTACTCCAAGAAGGTCAAGGAACTGACCGACGCCGAACTGGAGCGCATCCGCGAAGCGGTCGGCCGTTTCACCGTCGAGGGCGATCTGCGGCGCGAGGTGCAGCTGTCGATCAAGCGCCTGATCGATCTCGGCTGCTATCGCGGCATGCGCCATCGCCGCGGACTGCCGGTGCGCGGCCAGCGTACGCGCACCAACGCGCGCACCCGCAAGGGGCCGCGCAAGGCCGGCGTGGCGCTGAAGAAGGCCGCTACCTGAGCGGTTCGAGACTGAGGAAAGCAACCGATGGCAAGAGCACCGACCCAGCAAAGCGCCGCGCAGCGCGTGCGCAAGAAGGTCAAAAAGAACGTGGCCGAGGGCATCGCCCACATTCACGCGTCGTTCAACAACACCATCATCACGATCACCGACCGCCAGGGCAATGCCCTCGCCTGGGCCAGCGCCGGCGGCTCCGGTTTCAAGGGCTCGCGCAAATCGACGCCATTCGCCGCCCAGGTCGCGGCGGAAGCCGCCGGCCGCGCCGCGCAGGAGTGCGGCGTCAAGAACCTCGAGGTGCGCATCAGCGGCCCGGGGCCGGGGCGCGAATCCTCGGTGCGCGCGCTGAACGCGTGCGGCTTTCGCATCACATCGATCCAGGACATCACGCCGATACCGCACAACGGTTGCCGGCCGCCGAAGCGCCGCCGCGTCTGAACGGCGACGATTCTCGACTTCCCACGAGGAGTGAACGCAGCGATGGGTCTCGACAACCTGGTGTCCGCCGAGTAAGGCGCGACTGAATGCACGGCTCAGTGCAGGATTAGGAAGGCAATATGGCTCGCTACATCGGGGCAAAACTGAAGCTTTCGCGCCGCGAAGGCACCGATCTGTTACTGAAGAGCGCGCGGCGCGCGCTCGACACCAAGTGCAAGGCCGACTCCAAGCCCGGCCAGCACGGTCGCATCTCGGGCGCACGCACGTCCGACTTCGGCCTGCAGTTGCGCGAGAAGCAGAAGGTCAAGCGCATGTACGGCGTGCTGGAGCGTCAGTTCCGGCGCTATTTCGCTGAGGCTGCGCGCCGCAAGGGCAACACCGGCGCGCGGCTGATCGAACTGCTGGAAGCGCGGCTGGACAACGTCGTCTATCGAATGGGCTTCGGCTCCACGCGCGCCGAAGCGCGCCAGCTGGTCACGCACAAGGCGATCGCCGTCAACGGCAAGACCGCCAGCATCCCGTCGATGCTGGTCAAGCCGGGCGACGTGATCGCCGTGCGGGAGAAGGCGAAGAAGCAGGCGCGCATTCAGGAAGCGCTGTCGCTGGCGGAGCAAGCGGGCTTTCCGTCCTGGGTCGAGGTCGACAAGAACAAGCTCGAGGGCAAGTTCAAGCAACTGCCCGACCGCGGCGACGTCGCACAGGACGTCAACGAGTCGCTGGTCGTCGAGCTGTATTCGCGCTGACGTCCGCGGGGCGCGGCGGTAGCGTCTGCCGCGTTACCGGCCGTTGGGGTTTTCGGGGTGTGGGGCGCCCGCAATCGCCCCCGGACCATCCATCAGCCTTATCGGTGTAACGAGCCGAGGGTATTGAAAGGGAACGTCAATGACATCCACCGCACTGCTCAAACCGCGCACGATCGAAGTCGAATCGATCGGACCGAACGCCGCGGTCGTCACGATGGAGCCGTTCGAGCGCGGCTACGGCCATACGCTCGGCAACGCGCTGCGCCGCATTCTGCTGTCGTCGATGGTCGGCTATGCGCCGACCGAAGCGTCGATCGCCGGCGTCGTGCACGAGTATTCGACGCTGGACGGCGTGCGCGAGGATGTGGTCGACATCCTGCTCAACCTCAAAGGCGTGGTGTTCAAGCTGCACAACCGCGACGAAGTCACGCTGACGCTGAAGAAAGAAGGCGAAGGTGTGGTGACGGCCGGCGACATCGAACTGCCGCACGACGTCGAGATCATCAATCCCGAGCACGTGATCGCACACCTGCAGGGCGGCGGCCGGCTGGAAATGCAGATCAAGGTCGAGAAAGGCCGCGGCTACGTCCCCGGCAACGTGCGCGCGTTCCGTGACGACCACAGCAAAACGATCGGCCGCATCGTGATGGACGCGTCGTTCTCACCTGTGAAGCGCGTTTCCTACACGGTCGAGAGCGCGCGCGTCGAGCAGCGCACCGACCTGGACAAGCTGGTGATGACGATCGAAACCAACGGCGCGATGACGCCGGAGGAAGCCGTGCGCCAGGCGGCGCGCATCCTGGTCGATCAGTTGTCGGTGTTCGCGGCACTGGAAGGCACGGCCGAGGTGGCGGTCGCGTCGCGGGCGTCGCCGCAGGTGGATCCGATCCTGCTGCGGCCGGTCGACGATCTCGAACTGACGGTGCGTTCCGCCAATTGCCTGAAGGCCGAGAACATCTACTACATCGGCGATCTGATCCAGCGCACCGAGAACGAGTTGCTGAAGACCCCGAATCTCGGCCGCAAGTCGCTGAACGAGATCAAGGAAGTGCTGGCGGCGCGCGGGCTGACGCTCGGCATGAAGCTCGAGAACTGGCCGCCCGCCGGACTGGAGAAGTAGGAGCCGAGCCCGGAAGCATCCAAGTCGGCCCGCCTGCGGGATAGAAGAGCCGACATCGAAGACTGAAAGGAAAACGCAATGCGTCACCGCCACGGACTGCGGAAACTGAACCGCACCTCGTCGCATCGCTTGGCGATGCTACGCAACATGTCGAACTCGCTGCTGCGGCACGAGCTGATCAAGACCACGCTGCCGAAGGCAAAGGAGCTGCGCCGCGTCGTCGAGCCGCTGATCACGCTCGGCAAGGACCCCACGCTCGCCAACAAGCGGCTGGCGTTCAACCGCCTGCGCGACCGCGAGATGGTGGTCAAACTCTTCTCCGAGCTGGGCCCGCGCTACAAGGATCGGCCCGGGGGCTACCTGCGCATCCTGAAATTCGGCTTCCGGGTCGGCGACAACGCGCCGATGGCGTTGGTGGAACTGGTCGATCGGCCGCAACCGAAGGCCGAAGAAGCGCCGGCTGAAGCGAGCAGCTAGCCCGAGATCGCGGGCGAGCCCGCCTCGGCGCGCCGCGGCCACCGCGTGGGAGCCTCACGATGACGGACGTGCTCATCGTGCTGACCAACTGTCCGGATGCGGCGAGTGCGCGGCGCATCGCCGCGGCGCTGGTCGAGCGGCGCCTAGCGGCTTGCGCCAATCAAATGGCGCCGGTGCAATCGGTGTATCGCTGGCAGGGCGCGATCGAGGAGGCGGCCGAAGTGCCGCTGCTGATCAAATGCACACGCGCGCGCTATCCGGAGGTGGAGGCGGCGATCCGCGAATTGCACCCGTACAGCGTGCCAGAGATCGTCGCCTGGCCGGTGGCGGTCGGCTACGCACCGTATCTGCGCTGGGTCGATGACGAGACCCAGCCGCCGCAACTGGCGTGACCCCGCGCACGCACGCTCTGCCGATTCCGCAGAGCGTGTGTTCGACCGGACGGCTACAGCACCTCGAACAACCCGGCGGCGCCCATTCCGCCGCCGATGCACATCGTGACGACCACGCGCTTGGCGCCGCGGCGCTTGCCTTCGATCAACGCGTGACCGACCAGCCGCGCGCCGCTCATGCCGTACGGATGGCCGAGCGCGATCGCGCCGCCGTTGACGTTCAGCCTGTCATTCGGGATGCCGAGCCGGTCGCGGCAGTAGATCACTTGCACCGCAAACGCCTCGTTCAGCTCCCACAGGTCGATGTCGTCGACCTTCAGGCCGGCCCGCGCCAGCAGCTTCGGCACCGCGAACACCGGACCGATGCCCATCTCGTCCGGCTCACAGCCGGCCACCGCGAAACCGCGGAACACGCCGAGCGGCTTCAGCCCTTTGCGCTCGGCGGTGCGCGCGCTCATCACGACCGCAGCCGACGCGCCATCGGAAAACTGGCTGGCGTTGCCGGCGGCGATCACGCCGCCCTCGATCGCCGGCTTGATCTGCGACACGCCCTCGTAGGTCGTGTCCGGGCGGATGCCCTCGTCGTGCTCGACGGTCACTTCCTTGATCGATTCCGCGCCGGTGTTCTTGTCCACGACCTTGGTCTTCACCGTGATCGGCACGATCTCGTCGCGGAACTTGCCGGCGGCGCGTGCGGCGGCGGCGCGCTGCTGGCTTTGCACGCCGTAGCGATCCTGCGCTTCGCGGCCGATCTTGTAGCGTTTGGCGACGGTTTCCGCCGTCTGCAGCATCGGCCAGTAGATCTCGGGCTTGTGCGCGACGAGCCATTCGTCTTGAAACATGTGGCGGTTCATCTCGTTCTGCACGCAGGAGATCGACTCCAGACCGCCGGCCACGTAGATGTCGCCTTCGCCGCTCAGGATGCGCTGCGCGGCCATCGCGATCGTCTGCAATCCGGACGAGCAGAAGCGGTTGATCGTGATGCCCGGCACCGTGACCGGCAGCCCGGCGCGCAGCGCGACCTGGCGCGCGATGTTCCACCCGGTCGCGCCCTCGGGATTGGCGCAACCCATCAGCACGTCTTCGACCTCGGCGTTGTCGATCCCGGCGCGGTCGATCGCGGCGCGCACGGCGAAGGCGCCCATCGTCGCGCCGTGCGTCATGTTCAACGCCCCTTTCCACGACTTGCACAACGGCGTGCGGGCGGTGGAAACGATCACGGCTTCGGTCATCGGCAGGTCTCCTGGTCAGGTGAACGGTCCAAGCGTAGCGCAGGCGCTGCGGCCGTCAGGCCGGCAGTTCGATCACTTCGGGCGCCCGCG
>DATLZG010000005.1:0-7084 GCA_035574095.1 Burkholderiaceae bacterium
GGCGAGCAGCCGCAGCGCCTGATCTTTGGCGGCGGTGCTCGCCACGGCCATCGCGGACGAGGCGGCGCGCGCGCGGCGACCGACCGCAGCGACATACGCCGCCAGGTCGAGCGTGGCCGGGTTTTGCGCAGCGTTCATGCGGAAGCGGCGAGCACGATGTCGGTCAATTCTAGCCAGGGGTCGGCGTCGCACTTCGGCGCCTGCAGGCCTTTGGCGAGGCGATCGACTTCGGCGCAGCGCGCCAGCAGCGCCGGTGCATCGGCGACGCGGCGCGCCGCCGGCGCGAGCAGCCGCTCGCGCGGCCCCCACAGCTTCAGTTCGTTCCGCAGAGTCGCCAGAGGCTGGCCGGCGGCCAATGCCTGCCGCGCGCGCACCAAAGCGCGCAGCTCCTCGGTCACGACCCACAACACGAGCGGCAGTGCTTCGCCTTCGGCGCGCAGCCCGGCCAGTATCCTGACCGCGCGCGCGGCGTCGCCGGCGAGCAAGGCTTGCGGCAGATCGAACACCTCGAAGCGGGAGACATCGAGCACCGCTTCTTGCACCTGTTCGAGCGTCAGCTCGCCCGGCGGATACAGCAGTCCGAGCTTGGCGATCTCCTGCTGCGCGGCGAGCAGGTTGCCTTCCAAACGATCAACGAGGAAGTCGAGCGCTTCGGCGCTCGCGCTCTGCTGCTGCCGCGCCAGCCGTGCTTCGATCCACGTCGGCAGTTGGCCGCGCTCCAGCCGCGACACCTCGATCCACACGCCGGCCTGCTGGAGCGCCGCCACCCAGCTCGATTTGCGCGTCGCACCGTCCAGCTTGGGCAGCGCCACGATCAGCAGCACATCTTCCGGCGCATTGCCGGCGTAGGCGGCCAGCGCTTCGGCACCGTCGCGCCCGGGCTTGCCGCCGGGCAGCCGCAGTTCGACGATCTTCCTCTGCGCGAACAGCGACAGGTGCGAGGCGGCGGCGGTCAGCGACGACCAGTCGAGCTGTGCGTTCGCGTGCAGCACCTCGCGCTCGCCGAACCCGGCCGCGCGGGCGGCAGCGCGGATGGCATCGATCGCTTCGATCGCCAGCAGCGGCTCGTCGCCGCTGACCGTGTAGATGCGCGCCAGCGGCCCGCGCGCCAAATGCGCCGGCAGCGCTTCAGCCCTTAGTTGCATCGGGCCTCGTTGCCGCCAGCCGGCGCAGGATCTGCTGCACGATGTCGGATTGCATGTCCCGGTACAGCAGCGCCTCCTCGCTCTCCTTGGCCAGGACCTGCGCTTCGTTGTACGAGATATCGCGCACGACGGCGAGTTCGGTCAGCGGGATCAATTCGCGCCCCTTGCCGTCGTGCAGGCGGAAGCTCAGGCGCAGCCGCAGCGTGTACTCGCGCGCGCGGCCCTGCGCATTGAGCGACAGGATCTCGCGCTCGCGCCGTTCGTCGACGATTTCCAGCACCGCGTCGGCGCGGCCGCGGTCGGCGACCACGATCGTCGAAGTGCCGGCGCGCAGGTTGCGCGCCAGCTCGGCGCCGAGCGGCGTATCGGTGCCCGAGCTCAGATAGATCGTCGCGAACGGCAGCTCGCGCGCGCCGCGCAGCTTGAAGCCGCACGCGCTGAGCGCGAACGCGAAGACGACGAGCAGAACGAACGCCGCGGAGCGACGCGGACGCAGCAGCATGGCCGGGGAACGCATGAACGTCGAGGGTTCGATAGATCCGCGCCGGCGCGCGCCCGACACCCGGTCAGACGACCACGTTCACGAGCTTGTTCGGCACCACCACGACGCGCTTGACCGGACTGCCGCCGACGTACTTCCGCACATTGGGGTCGGCGATCGCCGCCGCTTCGATGGCGGCGCGGTCGGCCTGCGCCGGCACGCGGATCGAGCCGCGCAGCTTGCCGTTGACTTGCACCACCAGTTCGATCTCGTCGCGCGCCAAGGCGGCCTCGTCGGCCTGCGGCCACGGGGCGTCCAGCAGGTCGCCGAACGGCTTGGCGTAGCCGAGTTCGACCCACAGCACGTGCGTTATGTGCGGGGCGATCGGATACAGCGTGCGCAGCAGGATCGACAGGCTTTCGCGCAGCACCGCGCGCGCGGCGGGCGTGTCGTCGAGGTCCGCGTCCTCCAGCGCGTTCAGCATCTTCATCGCCGCCGACACGACCGTGTTGTACTGCATGCGCTGGTAGTCGAAGTCAGCCTGCTTCAGGTTCAGGTGGATTTCGCGTCGCAGGTCGCGTGCGCGGCCATCCAGCGGCAGCGCGTCGATCGCGCCGGCCGCCGCGATCGCCTCCCGCCGCGCGTAGCAGAAGTTCCACAGCCGCCGCAGAAAGCGGTACACGCCCTCGGCGCCGGAGTCCGACCACGCCGCGCTCTGATCCGGCGGCCCGGCGAACATCACGAACGCACGCGCGGTATCCGCCCCGAAGCGGGCGATCACGTCCTTCGGCTCGACGACGTTGTTCTTGCTCTTGGACATCTTTTCGATGCCGCCGTACAGCACCGGTTTGCCGTCGGCCTTGGCGGTGGCGCCCAGCGGGCGGCCGCGCTCGTCGAACTGCACGTCCACTTCGCTCGGATAGAACCAGCGCTTGCGCCCGCTGTCGTCCTCGCGGTACCAGCATTCGGCCAGCAGCATGCCCTGCGTGAACAGGCGCGTGAACGGCTCGTCGAATTTGACCAGCCCCAGATCGCGCATCACCTTGGTCCAGAAGCGCGCATACAACAGGTGCAATACCGCGTGCTCGATGCCGCCGATGTACTGGTCCATCGGCATCCAGTAGTCGTTACGCCAGTCGACCATCGTCTCCGCGTCCGGGCAGCAGTAGCGCATGAAGTACCAGGACGAGTCGACGAAGGTGTCCATCGTGTCGGTCTCGCGCCGCGCGGGCGCACCGCAACGCGGGCAGGTGCAGGCGAGAAAGGCTTCATCTTTCGCCAGCGGGTTGCCGCTGCCGTCCGGCACGTGATGCTCGGGCAGCACGACCGGCAGATCCTTCTCCGGCACCGGCACCGGCCCGCAGGCCTCGCAGTGAATGATCGGTATCGGCGTGCCCCAGTAGCGCTGGCGCGAGATGCCCCAGTCGCGCAACCGGTACTGCACCTGTTTGTCGCCCAGGCCCTTGGCCTTCAGATCGGCGGCGATCGCCTCGACCGCCGCCTCGTGCGCCAACCCGTCGTACTTGCCCGAGTGCACGCACACGCCGATCGCCTTGTCGGCGTACCAGTCCTGCCAGCGGTCGGTGGTGAACGGCGGCACGTCGCGGCCGGCGGCCGGCGCGATGACCTGCTTGATCGGCAGCCCGTACTTCTTGGCAAAGGCGAAGTCGCGCTCGTCGTGCGCCGGCACGCCCATCACCGCGCCTTCGCCGTAGCCCATCAGCACGTAGTTGCCGACCCACACCTCGACACGAGCGCCGGTCAGCGGGTGAGTGACGAAGAAGCCGGTCGGCACGCCTTTCTTTTCCATCGTCGCCAGATCGGCTTCCATCACCGTGCCGCGTCTGCATTCTTCGACGAAGGCGGCCACCCGCGCATCGTCGCGCGCCAGCCGTTGCGCGAGCGGGTGTTCGGCGGCCACCGCGACGAAGGTCACGCCCATGATCGTGTCGGCGCGCGTGGTGAACACGCGCAGCAGCTTGCGTTCGCCGTCGATCTCGTACGGGAAGCCGAAGTTCACGCCGACGCTCTTGCCGATCCAGTTCTCCTGCATCACGCGCACTTTTTCCGGCCAGCCGTCGAGCTTGGCCAGATCGGCGAGCAGCTCCTCCGCGTATTTCGTGATCGCCAGGTAGTAGCCGGGGATCTCGCGCTTCTCGACCAGCGCGCCGGAGCGCCAGCCGCGGCCGTCGATCACCTGCTCGTTGGCGAGTACCGTGTTGTCGACCGGGTCCCAGTTGACGATCTGCGTCTTGCGGTAGGCGATGCCGCGCTCGAGCATCTTCAGGAACAGCCACTGGTTCCACTTGTAGTAGCTCGGATCGCAGGTGGCGATCTCGCGGCTCCAGTCGAAGGCGAGCCCGAGCGGCTGCATCTGCGCCTTCATGTCGGCGATGTTGGCGCGCGTCCACGCCGCCGGCGCGATGCCCTTTTCGATGGCGGCGTTTTCCGCCGGCAGCCCGAAGGCATCCCAGCCCATCGGCGTCATCACGTTGTAGCCGCGCATGCGCAGGATCCGATACAGCACGTCGTTCAACGTGTAGTTGCGCACGTGCCCCATGTGCAGCTTGCCGCTGGGATAGGGGAGCATCGAGCAGACGTAGAACTTGCCCTTCGGATAGCGCGGGTCGTTCTCTTTGGCGCGATAGGCGTCGATCGCCTGCCAGTGCGCGCGGGCGGCGGCTTCGACTTCTTCGGGGACGTATTTCTCTCGCATCGGAGCGAAAATCCGGCGGCGGAAAGCGCGGCGATTATAGGCGCCGGTATAGTGCGCACCGCGCATGAGTCTGCTCGACAACCTTAACGAACAGCAACTCGCAGCGGTTACGCTGCCCGACCAGTCCGCCCTGATCCTGGCCGGCGCCGGCAGCGGCAAGACGCGCGTTTTGACCACCCGCATCGCGTGGCTGATCCAGACCGGACGCGTCAGCCCGCACGGCATCCTCGCTGTCACGTTCACCAACAAGGCGGCCAAGGAAATGCTGGCGCGGATTTCGGCGCTGCTGCCGATCAACACGCGCGGCATGTGGATCGGCACCTTCCACGGCTTGTGCAATCGCATGCTGCGCGCGCATCACCGCGACGCCGATCTGCCGCAGACCTTCCAGATCCTCGACAGCGCCGATCAACTGGCGGCGATCAAACGGCTGCTGAAGAGCCTCGGCGTCGATGACGAGAAATACCCGCCGCGCAACCTGCAGAACTTCATCAACGACTGCAAGGAGGCGGGTCTGCGCGCCAAGGATGTCGAAGTCAACGACAGCTACAACCGCAAGTTCATCGAGCTGTATGCCGCTTACGACGCGCAATGCCAGCGCGAAGGCGTGGTCGATTTCGCCGAGCTGCTGCTGCGCTGCTACGAGCTGCTCGAGCGCAACGAGCCGATCCGCAGCCATTACCAGGGCCGCTTCCGCCACATCCTGGTCGACGAGTTTCAGGACACCAACCGGCTGCAGTACCGCTGGCTGAAGCTGCTCGCCGGCGGCGGGGCGGCGGTGTTCGCCGTGGGCGACGACGACCAGTGCCTAGTGGCCGGTACGCAGGTGACGATGGCCGACGGCAAGCCGCGGTCGATCGAAGACATCAAGGTCGGCGACGAGGTGCTGGCCAGCGTCGGCGGCGGCGAGTTCGGTCCGGCGCGGGTGATGCGCGTGCACAAACGGGCGGGCACTACCGAGCTGGTGACCATCCACACGCGCAGCGGGCGCAAGCTCACTTCGACGCCCGAGCACACGCACTTCGCCGGCTACGCGGTCGGTGAAGCGCCGGACAAATTCTTCGTCTATCTGATGCGCAAGCGCGGCGTCGGCTACCGGCTCGGTTTCTGCGGCTACCTGCGGCCCGGCGCCGATCTGCGGCCGGTGCCGGGCTACCGGTGGCGTGGCCGCCGCGAGGGCGCGGACGCGGTGTGGGTGATCGGCAGTTACGACACTGCGCAGGAAGCGCGCGTGCAGGAGATGCTGCTGTCGCTGCGCTACGGGCTGCCGACGCTGCCGTTCGCCGGCGACCGCAAGCCGAAGGCGGACGAGCGGCGCGGCGGCCTGTCGGACGATCCGAAGATCGTCGCCCGCGTGTACAAGTCGATCGATACCGACACCGCCGCCAAGCGGCTGCTGGCCGACATGCAGATGCTGCTGTCGGAGCCGCACGAAACGTTCAGCTCCGGCATCGGCAACGAAGGCGACGTGCTGCTGCACCTGGGCGCGGCGCGCGGGCGCGGCAAGCCGCAGCATCGCGCCTACGCGCGCATGTATCGCGACGAAGTGGCGCAGAAGGTCCGTGCGGCCGGATTCGACGTCAAGCCGGTGACCGACGGCATCGGCGGCTGGTATGTGCAGTTCTGGCGCGCCAACTACGCGGTGGCGCTGCGCGAGGCCGATCGTCTGAGCAAGCTGACCGGCGGCAAGCTGGTGCAGAAGGTGCGCGTCGGCGACTCGACGCTGCAGTTCGCGCGCGCCAGCGCGGTGCAGCCCGGCATGCAGGTGTTCCTCGCCGACGGCTCGCTCGACACGGTGGAGCGCGTCGAACGCCACGAGCCGGTATCCACCGTCGTGTACGACATCGATGTCGACATGGCGCACAACTTCATCGCCAACGGTGTCTTCACCCATAACTCGATCTACGCGTTTCGCGGCGCCAACGTCGGCAACATGGCCGACTTCGAGCGCGAGTTCCGCGTCAGGAACGTCATCAAGCTGGAGCAGAACTACCGCTCGCACGGCCACATCCTGGATGCGGCCAACGCGCTGATCCGTCACAACGCGCGCCGGCTCGGCAAGAACCTGTGGACCGACGCCGGCGCCGGCGAGCCGGTGCGCGTGTACGAGGCGGCGAGCGATGGCTACGAGGCGGCGTGGCTGGTGGAGGAGATCCGCAATCTGACCGCGGAAGGGCAGCGCCGCAGCGACATCGCCGTGCTGTACCGGTCGAACGCGCAATCGCGCGTGATCGAGCACGCGCTCGTCTCCGCCGGCATCCCGTACCGCGTCTACGGCGGTCTGCGTTTCTTCGAGCGCGCCGAGATCAAGCACGCGCTCGCCTACCTGCGGCTGCTGGAGAATCCGAACGACGACACGGCGTTCCTGCGCGTGGTCAATTTCCCGCCGCGCGGCATCGGCAGCCGCACCCTCGAACAGTTGGCCGACGCCGCGCGCGCGGCGCAGACCAGCTTGTACGCCGCGGTCGCACAGATGAGCGGGCGGGCCGGCGCGAGCTTGGCTGCGTTCGTCAAGCTGATCGAGAGCCTGCGCTTCGAGACCGCCAACTTGCCGCTGGCGGAGATCGTCGATGCGGCCATCGATAGAAGCGGACTGCTCGCCCACTATCGGACCGAGAAGGAGGGACAGGAGCGGATCGAGAACCTGCAGGAGCTGGTCAACGCGGCAGCGGTTTTCGTGGCCGAGGAGGGCTACGCGGCCGATGCGCCGGCTACGCGCGCGGAGGCCGACGCGGCGATCGC
>DATLZG010000006.1:0-3917 GCA_035574095.1 Burkholderiaceae bacterium
AATCCGAACGCTTCATCCAGTCGTCGCTCGCCCGCCTGATGCGCGGCCGCACCACGTTCGTCGTCGCGCACCGACTGTCGACGATCGAGGCGGCCTCGCGCATCGTCGTGTTGGAAGCGGGTCGCATCGTCGAGGTCGGCCGCCATGCCGAGTTGCTGGCGCGCGGCGGGCTGTACGCGCATCTGTATCGGATCCAATACTCCGTCAAACCCGAGGAGGTCGTCTGATGAAACCGCCGATCAGCCGCTTTCCGGTACCCGAGCTGAAGGATGTGCCGGAGGACGTCCGCGCGCGCATCCTCGCCGTGCAGGAAAAATCCGGCTTCGTTCCGAACGTCTTTCTGGCTCTGGCCCACCGTCCCGACGAGTTCCGCGCCTTTTTTGCCTATCACGACGCGCTGATGGAGAAAGAGGGCGGACTGACCAAGGCCGAGCGCGAGATGATCGTGGTCGCCACCAGCGGCGCCAATTCCTGCCAGTACTGCGTGGTCGCGCACGGCGCGATCCTGCGCATCCGCGCCAAGAATCCCTACGTGGCCGACCAGGTGGCGATCAACTATCGCAAGGCCGACATCACGCCGCGCCAGAAAGCGATGCTCGATTTCGCGCTGAAGGTGGCGCTGGCCTCGCACACGATCGAAGACGCCGATTTCGAGGCGCTGCGCGCGCACGGCTTTGCCGACGCCGACATCTGGGACATCGGCGCGATCGCCGCGTTCTTCGCGATGTCGAATCGGCTGGCGAACTTAGGCTCGATCCGGCCGAATGATGAGTTCTATCTGCTGGGGCGGGTGCCGAAAGGGACGTGACGAACAGGCGCTCGATCCTCGGCACCGGCGATTGCGGCCTGCGGACCGGGGCCTATTGGCCCGACGAGATGGTGCCCGCGACGGCGCGGTGAAGTCGGTTCGACAGATGCCAGGCCCGATCGTGGCGCGCGGATCGGCTGCCCGGTCAGCGTCGCGTCACCCGGATCGTCATCCGATACTCCTCGAGCGGTCGCCCGACGAATGGCCGGCTTCCCGGCACGAGGCCGATCAATCGGAAACGGTAAGGACCGAGCGTCGCCTCGTACGGCAGGTTCATGTGCGCGGGAGCCGGCGTACCGACAACGACCTCCCGCGCCTCGTCGGCCCCAACAGCGACCCGCAACGTGACGGCCGCGTGCCCCTGCCATGCGCAAGCGACGTATTCGCCGTTTGGGCCGGGTTCAGTCGGACATCGGTCATCCCGAATGCGCCGCACTTCGATGGTCATGCGCTCGGCTCCGATCGTTGCCGGTTGGCCTGCCGCGATCTCGACCGTGTAGGCGACCGCGACGCCGGGCGGTTCGTTCGCATCCACTGTCCCGCAGGGGCTACCGGCAAACGTCAAGTCGAACACAATCGACACAACCCTTCCGGATAAACGCATCTCTTCCTCCGATTCGGTTGTCTACGCGACCCCATGCATTCTTTACGCGCCGCGCTCGTCCTTATCGGCCCCATTCGCCGTTCCGCCGGCGGCGCTATCGGTGCCCGGAGGCCTCGCTTCACCGAGCGCGGCCCGCACGTAGTCGGCGAGCGCTTCGGGACGAGGTAGCGAGACCCAATCCGCCTCATGCAGCCTGCGTACCGCGACGTACAGGTGTGCCGTCGCACCCAGCCATGCCCGCACGAAAAAAACCTGCGCATCGGTCATCGCAGCCTCGCGGCCTTTCGAACGCAACGACGGGATCGAGGCGTTTCGCCGACGCCGCCGCGCGAAGTGTTCAGCGGAAGCCGATCTGCCCTTGCTCCACGACGCAATAGGTCACACCCAGTTCGTTGCCGCCCAGCACGCCATTCGTGAAATCCACGTACAGCGTGGTGCGGCCGGGAACGACCATCGGTGCGGCGAGCGGGGCCGTTTGGTTGGGCCCGGGGCCACCGGGCCGCCCGCGCGCGGCGGCGACATCCGTCGTCGCGAAGAAGTAGGTGATGTCCTCAACCGGCGCGGTGCGGCTGCCGCGAGCGACGATCGGCGCCCCGCTCGGGTCACGGTTGTCTGTACTGGGGGCGCGATAGATGTCGGTCGTCGTCTCGACACCCGCCGTGCAGCGGCCTGGAAAGGCGGCGGCCGCGGCCGCGTCGGGTGTCATGCGGATCAGGTCCGAAAACTTGATGATCAGGCAGGGGTAGGTTCCGTTGGGCGGCGTCGCTTCGAACAGCGTCGGATCCGTGTACATGTCCACTTCGCGCGGTGACGTACCGTAATCGGCAACGATCAACGGCGCTGAGCAATCGGGATTGGGGCTCAGATACAGCGCATAGAGCCGCAGCTTCAGCGAGGTCGGCGAACCCGCCGTCATCACCTGCGCCTGCGCTGGGCGGGGAGAGATCGCGGCCAGCAGGCGTTCGACGAGGCGCGGCTGCCAGCCGGCCGTCTGCACCCTGGATGGCGAGCCTTTGACCACGAACGTAGGCGCCTGCGGCGCAGGCGGCGGGCTCTCGCTGCTGCCGCCGCAAGAGCCGAGCAGCGCGACCGCGGTGAGGAGCGCCGCGGCGGCGATACCGCACCGAACGCATCCGTTGGACGTGAACCTGTTCATAGCGACCTCCTCGTCTGATATCGCCGCACCCGGGCGGGGAGCGGCGAATCGAAAGCGCATTCAGTTGCCCAGGCCGAGCGAATAGCCGAGCGGGGCTTGCAGCTCGCGTTCGTTGTCGATGATCACGGGCGGGTCAATACGCTCGACCTCCAGCACGTAGACCCGCTGCGTCGGCAGATCCCGCAGCGATATCCGGATCGGCGACTGCGGATCGCTCCCGGGTTGAGCGTCGGCGATCAACTTCCCGCTCGCCTCATACAGACGCAACGCGAGCCCCGCACCCGAAAGCGACGCGCCCGCCACCTTGCCGGTGTACGTGAAGACGTAGACGTCGCGCTGCGCGTTCAGCAGACCGAGCACGGCCGGCGCGCCTTCCTCGATCAAGATCAGCGGTTCGCCCGGAAGCACCGCCACCGGCACCTGCGCGCGGTTCAGCAGTCTGCTGACCTGAAACGTGTAGCGGCCGGTAAGCCCGACACCCTGAACGTTGACGCGATGAACGCCGAGCGAGCCGACCGGCAACTCGACCCGGCACGCGCCGAGGGCCGTGCAGGACGTCGCAGCGATCTGCGAACCGGCGTCGTTGAACAGCCGCAGCGCGAGCGGCATCTCGCGGCTGGCGACATCGAAGCGGACCGTCTGGAAAGCGTTGCTCAGATCGGTCAGGCGGAAGTAGTCGGTATCGGCCGAGTTGTGCAGCGTGGCGAAGAACCCGCCGCTGCCCGGGCTGGGCAGCGCCGCCGCGGTCGCCAGCGTGTCGTTGACTTCGAACGCATCCATCATCAGCGTGCGTGGCGTATGGCCGAACGCAAGGTCGTACGGTTTGGCGCGATCGCCGGCCACGACCAGGCGGTAGCTGCCGGGTGCGACGGTCGCCCGATACGTGAAGCCGGTGCCGTCCGTGCGCGGCGTGCGCGACACTTCCGTGGCGCCGAGGCTCGACGGGCTGTCCGGCACGAGGATCAGATCCGGCGCCGCGTACTGCGGCAGGTAACGCAGCGACACCGTGATGGTGGAGTGCTGCGTCAGCACGATCCGAAAGTGATCGCGATCGGCCGCCCGGTGCAGATTCAGGCCCTCGAGCAGAAGCGGCGAGCCCGTCACGGCGGTTGGATTCAGCGCCGAATCGTTCGGCTCCAGTCGGTCCGGGGGCAACTCCTCGCCCACCACCGCCCGCAGCGCGGCGTCGGCGTTCACATAATGGGTGACCTTGGGATCGGGCGAGTCGGTCCACGCCGTGCGGCGCAGCAGGTCACGCACCTGGGAGGAACTGAGCGAGGGGTCATAGGCCTTCAGGATCGCCGCGATGCCGGCCACGAACGGCGTCGACGCACTGGTGCCGCCCGCGG
>DATLZG010000007.1:0-4473 GCA_035574095.1 Burkholderiaceae bacterium
GCCAGCACCGCCGGCCCCGCGCCCGTGTACGGCACGTGCAGCATGCGGAAGCCGGCCGCGCTCTTCAGCATCTCCATCGGCACGTGCATCGTGCCGTAATTGCCAGACGAGCCGTACGAATACTTGGCCGGATGGCGCCGCAGGTCGGCGATGAATTCCTGCGCGGTGCGCCACGGGCTGTCGGCGCGCACCACCAGCACCGTCGGGTCGGCCGTGAAGCGCGCGATCGGCACCAACTGCCTCAACTCGTACATCGGTGCCCGCTTCAGGATCTTGTCCGCCTCGGGGATGATCGAGATCGAAGACAGCGCCAGCAGCACCGTGTAGCCGTCGGGCGCGGCCTTCGCCGCCGCGGCCATGCCGACGCCGCCGCCGGCGCCCGCGCGGTTTTCCACCACGACCGGCTGTTTCAGGATCCTCGCCATCGCCTCGGCGACCGGCCGCGCGACGGTGTCGGCCACGCCGCCCGGCGGGAACGGCACGATCATCGTGATCGGCCGCGTCGGGTACTCCTGCGCCGCCGCGGCGAAAGACAGCAGCGTCAACAAAAGAAAACGCAACCACCGCATCGTCCGCTCCTTCCGGTTCACGATCCGTTTCAATCGCCGACCAGCGCGGCGGCGAACTCCTGCGCCGCGAACGGCTGCAAGTCGTCGAGCCGCTCGCCCACGCCGATGAAATAGATCGGCAGCGGCTGCTGCGCGCGCGCGCGCGCCAGCGCCACCAACACGCCGCCCTTGGCCGTGCCGTCGAGCTTGGTGACCACGAGCCCGGTCAATCCGATCGCGTCGTCGAAGGCTTTGACCTGCGCCAGCGCGTTCTGGCCGTTGGTGCCGTCCAACACCAGGATCACCTCGTGCGGTGCGCCGGGCAGCGCCTTGTCGATCGCGCGCTTGACGCGCTTCAACTCGTCCATCAGATGCAACTGCGTCGGCAGGCGCCCCGCGGTGTCGGCGATCAGCACGTCCAGCTTGCGCGCGCGCGCGGCCGTCACCGCATCGAAGATCACCGCCGCCGGATCGCCGCTTTGCTGCGCGATCACTTCGACGCCGTTGCGCTGGCCCCAGATCGCGAGCTGCTCGCGCGCCGCCGCCCGGAAGGTGTCGCCGGCGGCGAGCAGCACGGACTTGTTCCGGTCCGCGAGCCAATGCGCGAGCTTGCCGATCGAGGTCGTCTTGCCGGCGCCGTTCACACCGGCCACCATGATCACCAGCGGTTTGGCGCGCTCCACGTCGAGCGGCCGCTCGCACGGCGCCAGCAGCGCGGCGATCTCTTCGCGCAGCGCGTCGCGCACCTCGGGCGGTGTCTTCAACCCCTGCAGCTTGATGCGCGCGCGCAGCCTGTCCAGCAGCTCGCGCGTCGTCGTCACGCCGACGTCGGCCTGGATCAGCGCGACCTCCAAATCCTCGAACAACTGCTCGTCGATGACGCCGCCCGAAAACAGGCCAACGATGTTCACGCGCGTGCGCGCCAGGCCTTCCTTCAGTCGCGCCAGCCAGCCGGGTTTGCCTATCATCGATCGATGCCGAAACGGAAAACGAAGCGCGCCGCCACGACTGCGGCGGCGGGCGCGCGCAGTCTATCAACGCGAGGCACGGCGCCGGGGCGCATACGCATCGTCGGCGGTGTGTGGAAGCGCACGCCGATTGCGGTGGCGGCGCACGCCGCGCTGCGGCCCACGCCCGATCGCGTGCGCGAAACGCTGTTCAACTGGCTGGCGCACCTGCGGCCCGATACCGCATCGTTGCGGGCGCTGGATCTGTTCGCCGGCACCGGCGCGCTGGGCTTCGAGATCGCCTCGCGCGGGGCGCGCCACGTGCTGCTGGTCGAGCGCGACCCGCAACTGGTCGCCAACCTGCGGACGCTGAAGGAGCGGCTCGGCGCGCAACAAGTGGAGATCCGCGCCGGCGACGCATTCGCGGTCGCCGCCACCTTGGCGCCGGCGAGCTTCGACCTCGTGTTCCTGGATCCGCCGTTCGGCGCCGGCCTGCTCGCGCCGGCGCTTGCCGTCGTGCGCCCGCTGCTCGCCCCCGGCGGCTTGATCTACGCCGAGGCCGACGCCCCGCTGGCCGAAGACGCGCTGCGGCCGCTTGCACTGCGGGTCGTGCGCAGCCAGCGGGCGGGGCGGGTTTGTTTTCATCTGCTGGCTCCTGAATAATCCGCCGGCCGATCACAGGAGACCCAGCATGGTGATTGCCGTCTACCCGGGAACGTTCGATCCGCTGACGCGGGGGCACGAGGACATCGTCCGCCGCGCCGCCGGCCTGTTCACCAAGGTCGTGGTCGGCATCGCCGACAGCCGCGCCAAGCGCCCGTTCTTCACGCTGGAGGAACGGCTGGCGATCGCGCGCGAGGTGCTGGGCCATTATCCGAACGTCGAGGTCGGCGGCTTCCGCGGCTTGTTGAAGGACTTCGTGCGCGAGCAGAACGCGCGCGTGATCGTGCGCGGCTTGCGCGCGGTCAGCGACTTCGAATACGAGTTCCAATTGGCCGGCATGAACCGGTATCTGCTGCCCGAAGTCGAGACTATGTTCATGACGCCGTCCGACCAGTACCAGTTCATCTCGGGCTCCATCGTGCGCGAGATCGCGATGCTGGGCGGCGACGTCGGCAAGTTCGTCTTCCCGTCGGTGGAGAAGTGGCTGAAGGCGAAGCTGGCGCAGATGGGAGGGCCCCCTGCGGCGTGACGGGCCCGCGCCGCGCAGCGCGCTGATCGACGCGCTGCGCGCTTGCGCGTTGGTCGGCATCCTGCAGGTCAACATCCAATCCTTCGTCTGGGGTGCCGGCGATCCGCTCGGCTATTTCCTGACCGTCCCGTCGGCGGTGGATGCCGCCCTGCACGTGCTGATCGGCACGTTCGTCTCCACCAAGTTCATCTCGATCTTCGCCTTCCTGTTCGGTCTGGGCGCCGCGCTGCAGTTCCGCTCCATCGCGCGGCGGGTCGCCCATTCCCATCCCGGGCCAGGAGTCGGGGAGAACGCGGCGCTCACCGCCGCCCAAGCCGTCTACCGCCGCCGCCTCAGGTTCCTCCTCGCGGTGGGCGTCGCCCACGGCCTGCTGCTGTACCACGGCGACATCCTCGCCTTTTACGCCCTGTGCGGGTTCGTGCTCGTGCGCTTCCTGCCGCAGCGGCCCGCTGCGATCCTGCGCGCGACGATCGTCTGCTGGATCCTCGCCGCGCTGCTGATGGTCGCGGCCGCCGTCTTTGCCGAGGCCGCGCGGCCGTGGCTGGCCGACGACCCGCACATGGTTCCGCCCGAGGCGCTGCGCGCGTTCGAGATCTATGTCGAGGGCTCGTACCTCGAACAACTGCCGCAGCGCTTTGCCGACTACACGAGCGTGCTGTTTTCGCTTGCGGTGGTGTCCGTGCCGCACGTGCTCGGGTTGTTCCTGCTGGGGGTGCTGGCCGCGCGCCTCGGCTGGCTGACGCGGCCGCAGCGCCACGTGCGCCTGTGGCAGGCCGCGACGTGGATCGGGACCGCGGCGGTGCCGGTCGCCGCCTACGGCGCGTGGTTGAACTTCGAGACGATGGCGCGCGAACCCGGCGCGCCGAGCGCGATCGGCTACACCCTGCAATTCTTCGGCTCGGCGCTGGCGTGCCTGTACGTCGCCGCCTTGGTGCGGTTGCGCGCAACGCCGCCGGTGGCCGCCGCGATCCGCTGGCTGGCGCCGGCCGGGCGCATGCCGCTCACCAACTACCTGCTGCAGTCGCTGGTGATGGGCGCGCTGCTGTCCGGCTGGGGTTTCGGGCTCGGCGACGCGCTGACGCGCGCGGAGCTCGCGGCGCTGGCGCTGGCGATCGTCGCCGCGCAGTTGGCCGCCAGCCGCGCCTGGATCGCGCGCTTCGGCCAGGGGCCCCTGGAAGCTTGGTGGCGGCGCGTGACTTACGCCGGGACCGGCGCCTGATCAGCGCGCCGCGCCGACCTGCACTTTCAACCAAACGCCGCGGCCGGCGCGCGAGTCGGGGCCGCCGACGGCGATCCAGTCTCCCAGCCGGCCCTGCACGGTTTGCGCGAGGCGCGCGCTGGCCGCAGCGATGGATTCGTCATCCGGCGCGACTTCGAGCGTGACGACGTCTCCGCTTACCGTCGCGCGGACGGCGAAGCGCGTCATGGCCTCGTACTGCAGGGTGCCGCCGACTTCATCCACGCCGCGCGGACCGAAGGTGTAGCGGCGGAAGCTCAGTGCGATCGGAGCGTTCAAATACAGCGTCGCCGGTTCGCCTTCGACCGCGCGGATCGTCTCCGTCCACCGGCGGGTGCGAACGATGTAAGCGTTCGACGCCGTGTCGGTTGAGCGGGCGTCGTCCTCGGGCGGATCCCGCCGCACGCTGATCAGCAGCTCGCGCCGTTGCGCGCGAGCCCCCGGCGCCGACAGCGCGAGCGCAACTAGAACCTATCTCAAAATCCGCGGCGGCCGCGGCGGGGGTGCCTGGGGATGCAGCGCGAGGCGCGGCGAGGGGACCATTGGCCA
>DATLZG010000008.1:0-2966 GCA_035574095.1 Burkholderiaceae bacterium
GTTGCGGGTTCGAGTAGCGCCCGCCGTTGAAGGCGCCGGCCCCGGCGCCGTCGTAGGTGCGCACGGTGTTCTGCAGCATCGCCCAGGCGTCGGTGCCGGGCGACCAGCCGAACTCGAAAAAGCTGGCGGTCGCTTGCGTGAGCTTCGGAAAGAAGGTCGCCGACGGCGAGGGCTGGAAGTGCACGCGGATGCCCACCTGCGCCAGCATCGCGGCGATCGCCTGGCACACCGCGGCGCGAAAGGTGACGTTCACGCAATCGAGCGTCACGCCGAAGCCCTCGCCGTAACCCGCTTGCGCGAGCAGCGCGCGCGCCTTGGCCGGGTCGTACGGCAGCCGCGCCTCGAACTCCGGCCGCCAGCCGTCGACCAGCTTCGACAGGTGCGAACCGGTCGGCGTGCCCTGACCGCGCAGCACCTTGGTGACGATCAGATCGATGTCGATCGCGTGGTAGATCGCCCGCCGCACGCGCGGATCCTTGAACGGATTGCTGCCGCGCTGCGCGGCCGGCAGTTCGACGAACTGCGGCTGGTCGCGGTGCTGATCGAAGCCCAGGTACTGCGTGCCGATGTCGGCGATCTCGACGAACTTCAGTTTGCGCTCGCGGTCGGCCTTCAGCCGTGCGATGTCCTGAAACGGCGGATCGATCACGAAGTCCACCTGGCCGGAGGCGAGCGCCGCCAGCCGCGTGGCGTCCGACTGGATCACCGTATAGATGGCCTCGGTGACGTTGCCGTCGCCGGCCGTGCCGCGGCCCCACCAGTCCGGGTTGGCCACCAGCACCAATCGCTGGTCCGGCTCGTAGCTTTTCAATCGGAACGGTCCGGTGCCGTTCGCGTGGCGCACCGCGTAGGTTTCCTGCTTGGCGTTGTAGTCCTGCGGCAGCGTGACGCCGTGCTTTTCCGCCCACGGCCGGCTCATCATCGCGATCAGCCACAGCTTCTCCGGCAGCACCGCGTCGGGCGCGGACAGCAGCACGTCGATCGTCAGCGCGTCGACCTTGCGCACGCCGGTCACGCCGCGCAACTGCGCCGCGCGCTGCGACGTCTTGGCGAGCGCCCGCTCGATCGAAAACACCGCGTCGTCGGCGGTGAACGGCGCGCCGTCGTGGAACTTCACATTCGGCCGCAGCTTGAAGCGCCAGCGCCTGGCTCCGTCCAACGGCTCCCAGGCCACCGCGAGCGCGGGCTCCAGCTTGAACTCGCGGTCCCTGTTGACCAGGCTCTCGTAGATCTGCGTGACGACGCGGCTCTGGTACAGCAAGGCGAGCGCGTGCGGGTCGAGCGAGTTCGGATCGAACGCGCTGGCCAGCCGCAGCGTCTTGGCGCCGGCGGCCGTCGCGGCGAGCAGCGCGCAAACACAGAACAGCCGGACGGTGCGGTTCATGTCCGCCTCAGATGATCTCGAAGTAGCGCTTCAGCTCCCAGTCGGTCACCGCGTCCTGCCACTGCCGCCACTCCCATTCGCGCGTGGCGGCGAAGTGATCGACGAAGTCGTCGCCGAACCAGTCGCGCGCGACGTCGGAGCGTTTGAAGATTTCCGTCGTCGCGGCCAGCGAGCGCGGCGCGCGCGGGATGTTTTCCGCGCCGACGTTTGTGCCGCTGATCGGCGCCGCGGTGAGCTTCAGATCGTGCTCGACGCCGTGCAGCCCGGCGGCCACCAGTGCCGCCACGGCCAGATAACAATTGATGTCGGCGCCCGGACAGCGCGTCTCCAGCCGCGTGCTCTTGGGACCGGCGGCGATCACGCGAAAACTGGCGGTGCGGTTGTCCACGCCCCACGTCGGCTTCACCGGCGCCCAGAAGCCGTCGACCAGCCGCTTGTAGCTGTTGATCGTCGGCCAGAACATCGGCGCGAACTCCAACGCCACCGCGATCTGCCCGGCCAGATAGCTCTCGAACAGCTTGCTCATGCCGTGCCGGCCGCGCGGGTCGTAGAACAGGTTCTTCTTGCCGTCGGACAGCGACTGGTGCAGGTGACCGCTGCAGCCCGGATACTGTTGGCTCCACTTGGCCATGAAGCTCGGCATGATGCCGAAGCGCGCGCCGATTTCCTTCGCGCCGGCCTTGAACAAGGCGCCGCGGTCGGCGGCTTCCAGCGCCTCGGAAAACTGGATCGCCGCCTCGTACACGCCGGGGCCGGTCTCGGTGTGCAGCCCTTCGATCGGCACGCGAAACGCCAGCAGCTCGTCGAGCAGTGCGTTCATGTAATCGCGGTTGGCGTTGGCGCGCAGCAGCGAGTAGCCGAACATGCCGGGCGTGATCGGCTCCGGCGCCACGCCTTTCTTCTCCGCCCAGGACTGCGGCGTTTCGCGGAAGTTGAACCACTCGAATTCCAGCCCGCACATCGGGATGACGCCGAGCTTGTCCGCCCGCTTCAGCACCCGTTTCAGCACCTGCCGCGGGCAGATCGGATACGGGCTGCCGTCGGCGTTGACGAACTCGCCGAGGAAAAACGGCACATGGCCGTCCCACGGGACCTGGCGCTGCGTGGTCAGGTCGAGCCGCACCAGCGCGTCGGGAAAGCCGTGATGCCAGCCGGTCAGCCGCGTGTTGTCGTAGCAGGCGTCCATCATGTCCCAGCCAAACACGACGTCGCAGAAGCCGAAGCCGCTGTCGGCCGCGGACAGGAACTTGTCCTTGTGCAGATACTTGCCGCGCAGCACGCCGTCGATGTCGGACACCGCGACCTTCACTTTGGCGAGCGGCGACTTGGCGATCGCGTCGAGCGCGCGCCGGGCGGACGCGCCAGCCGCTTCGGCGCCGGTCTTCCTTGCCATGTGGGCCTCCTCCCGATCGGGCCCCGGCGAGTTTGCAGCAGGCTAGGGCCGATGTCCAAGGATGCGCTGCGAGGCCCTTGAAGATGCGGGTGGGCGGCCGCATTTCCGACCATCGAGGGGGATGTGGCACCCTATAATTCGCCCGATCCCGAATCACGCCGAGGAAGCGATGCCGATCTACGCCTACAA
>DATLZG010000009.1:0-3752 GCA_035574095.1 Burkholderiaceae bacterium
ACAGTCCGACTTGGCGACCTTCTTCCTGGATTCGATTGACGAGCTCAAACTGACGCTTGGATCCTTCTAAGTTGCTCTGAAACGACTGAGCAAGGCAATTTCCGGCCAACTCGGTCGCGTGCGGATCATCATCACAACGCGCCCGATTCCGGTGGACCAGCAGATGATACGGCAACATCTTCCGGTTCCCGATCCGGTGGAACTCGTCGCAAGTGGAGATGCCTTTGCTGATATCGCGATGGGTCGACGTCAGGAAGATGAGAACGAGAAGAACACGGTGCCGGTGTGGCGGAGTGTGGCCTTGATGCCACTCTCCGATCAGGAGATCCGTGAGATGGCCGCCATCGAAGGTGTCAGCGATCCGGATGCGCTGCTTGCAGACATTCGTCAGCGCAATGCCGAGGATTTCGCGCGACGCCCGCAGGATCTTGTCGAACTTTGCGCGGACTGGCGTGATTTCCGCCGCATCCGCACTCATAAGGAGCAGGTCGCGCATAACATCACGGTGAAGCTCAAGCCGCGAACCGATCGGCGTGAATCAGCGCAGCTGTCTCCGGATAAGGCGTTGGAAGGTGCCGCCCGATTGGCATTTGCCGCACTTCTCACGCGCAAACTGACGATCCGACACAGCGTTGAGGCGGATAGAGGTGGCGAGCCAGGCACTGCTTTGGATTCTGCAGCGGTACTGCACGACTGGACGCCCGAAGAGCGCGAGACTCTGCTTGAGCGCGCGCTCTTCGGTTTCGCGAGCTACGGTCGAGTCCGCTTTCACCATCGCTCGGTTATCGAATATCTTGCCGCGTATTGGCTGGAGGACCGCCTCGCACACGGCATGCCGATAAAGGCAGACAAGCGCTTGCTTTTTGCGGAGACGCCGCAGGGGGTAAAGGTCGTCAAACCCACTATGCGTCCGGTTGCAGCTTGGCTCGCATGGTCTCAGCCTAGCATCTTCGCCGAGATTCGGGATCGTGAACCTGATGTGCTGCTCGATTACGCCGATCCGGAGTGCCTAACGAGCTCACAACGCATCGAAGCTTTGCGCGCCTATGTGCAGCGATACGGCAATGGCGGCTGGCGCGGAATGCATGTACCGCGCGTGCAGGTGCATCGCTTTGCCTCTGTAGAGCTTGCAGGCGAGGTTCAGCGCTTGTGGCAGTCGGGCATCGGAAATGGAGAGGTTCGTGAACTGCTTCTGGAGTTAATAGGAGCGGGACCCATACCGCCCTGCGCGGATATTGCCTATTCGGTGGCGTTGGACAGCAACGCCGAACGCAGCGAACGACTGGACGCTGTCGGTGCTCTGATTAGACTTCGTGACGCACGGCTCGACTCAGTTGCTCGATCCATGGAGGAAGAGCCGCAGCGCTGGCCGGATGCGCTGACTCGCTTGGCCATCATTCGATTGTTTCCAAACCACATCACGGTCGAGCGATTCTGCCGCATCCTGCCGCGCGTCCGGGAGTCGCGCAACACAGTTGGGGAGCTCGGATGGGTGTTGCCTCGCAACATCGCCGAGATCGAGATCGCGCTCTTAGGGTCAGCGAGGGGATGCGCGCCAACCACGAAGGCCAGCAGGAGCAATGCAGTCGCAACGCGTGTCAGCCGGGAGCCACGCATGCTGCAAGTATGCGACCATTGCCAGCGGACCGCAAGGCAGGCGATGCTTCGTGTGGGTAACAAGTCATTTGTCCGGTCTTTGTAGCAAGTGATCTGTCCGGTTTGAGAATCGCTTCCAAACGGGGGGGCGAGGATGGGCCGAGCAGAGCTTTTGCAAGAGATACGGAAGATGAGGTTCTTGGAGGTTTACGAGCGCTGCCGGATGCGGCGGCTGAGTTATGAGGAAGCAGCTGAGACGCTCGGGGTGAGTGAGCGGTCGTTTCGCCGGATGCGCGGCCGGTTTGAGGCTGAAGGCGAGGTCGGTCTGCTCGATCGCCGGCTTGGCAAGCCGAGTCCGCATCGGATCGGGGCCGCGGAGGAGGCGCGGGTGGCGGCGCTGTATCGGGATCGGTATGCGGGGTGGACGGTGACGCACTTTCACGAACGCGCTCGGCACAGCCACGGCCTCAAGGCGAGCTATGGCTGGACGAAGAGCGTTTTGCAGGCTGCTGGCTTGGTGCGGCCGGCGCCGAAGCGCTCGGCCCATCGCAAGAAGCGGCCGCGCCGTCCGCTGGTCGGCATGATGTTGCACCAGGACGGCTCACGCCATCTGTGGCTGCCGGCGCTCGAGCGGCAGATTGATCTCATCATCACGATGGACGATGCGACGAGCGAGATTTACTCGGGGTTCTTCCTCGATGAGGAAGGAACGGTATCGAGTTTCCGCGGCCTTGCCGAGGTGATCAGCCGCCATGGCCTGTTCTGTGCGCTCTACACCGATCGCGGCAGCCATTACTTCCATACGCCCAAGGCCGGCGAGCCGGTCGACAAGGGCAGGCTCACCCAGGTTGGCCGCGCGCTGGCGCAGCTCGGCATCCGCCACATTCCCGCCTATTCGCCGGAGGCGCGCGGTCGCTGCGAGCGGGTGTTCGGCACCCTCCAGGATCGCCTGGTGAAGGAGCTCGCCGACGCCGGCATCGCGACGATCGAGGCGGCCAACCGGTTTCTCGGCGAGGTCTACCTGCCGATGCACAACCGGCGCTTCGCGGTGGCGGCGGCCGAGCCTGGCAGCGCCTTCGTGCCGTGGACGCGCAGCGATCTGGCCGAGATCCTGTGTCATCAGGAGGAGCGGATCGTCGGCAACGACAACACCGTCATCTTCGGCAAGCTGCGGCTGCAGATCGAGCCCAGTCCGCTGCGTCCGCACTTCGTGAAGGCGAGCGTCCAAGTCCGCCGGTATGCAGACGACACCCTGGCGATCTTCTATGGCCCTCGCTGCATCGGCCGCTATCGAGCGGACGGCACAGCCATCGAAGCTCAGACCAAGGCCGCGTGACACGCTTCCACGCAGCCGTTTTGGGCCGGGGCATGCCCCGGCCCAAAACAAGAACGAAGCGGCCAACTCACGTGCTACGAAAACCGGCCAACTTGACTTGTTAGCGACAGCCGTGCCGCCGCACCGCCTACTCATGCGCGGCGACATACTCGCTCGGCGGCATGCCAAGGGCCTTCTTGAACATGGTGGTGAAGGCAGCCGGACTTTCATAGCCAAGATCGAGCGCGACCCGCGTGATGGACTCGCGCGCGACCAGGCGGGGAAGGGCCGAGAACAAGCAGGCCTGGCGTTGCCAGGCGGCAAAGCTCATGCCCGTCTCGCGCTTGAAGAGCCGCGTGAAGGACCGTCGGCTGAGGTCGAGATTCTCCGCCCAATCGTCGATCGTCTCGTGCGGGTTCGGATCCTTGATGAAGCGGCGGCACCGCCGCGCCAGCTCGCGGTCATTGGGAAATGGCAGCGACAGCGGCAGGATCGGCAGTCTCCGCAATTCCTGCAGCAGCAGTGCCATGATGAGCCCGTCACGCCCCTCGACCTCGTATTCAAGCGGGAGATCGACGGCGGCAAGCAGCAGGGCGCGCATGAGCGGCGAGATGCCGAGCACGCTGCAGGACGGCGGCATGCCCGTGATCGCCTCGGGCCGGATGAAAATGCTGCTGGTGGTGACCGGTCCGACGGTGCGCACGCTGTGCCGCACGCCGACCGGAATCCACACGCCCTGCGCCGGCGGGACAACCCAGGCGCCATGCTCTGTCCAGACCATCATGACGCCGCTCGCCCCGTAGAGCAGCTGATAACGGCCGTGATGATGCGGCGCCACCTC
>DATLZG010000010.1:0-4104 GCA_035574095.1 Burkholderiaceae bacterium
TCGGGCAGGCGCCGGCGACGAAGACCACCGCGCGGCCATCCGTGCAGGGAACGGTTCAGCTCGCGCCGGCGCTCGCCGGCAAAGCGGCGCCGACCGACACCGTGTTCGTGTTCGCGCGCGCGGTCGACGGTCCGCGCGCGCCGCTGGCGGTACTGAAGCTGCAGGTGAAAGATCTGCCGGCGCAGTTTTCGCTCGACGATTCGCTGGCGATGGCGCCGCAGTTCGCGCTGTCGAAGTTCGAGAACGTGACGATCGCGGCGCGCGTGTCGAAGTCCGGGCGACCGGAGCCGGCGAGCGGCGATCTGGAAGGCGCCAGTGGGGCGGTCAAGGTCGGCGCGCGCGGCGTGGTCGTCACGATCGATCGCGTCGTGCCGTGACGGCGGAGATCGCACGCCGAGGAGACTGCCGATGAAACGAGCGGTGCTGGTCGCGATCGCGGTCGTTCTCGCGGGCGCGGCGCAGGCGCAGATGCCGCCCGCGCGCGAACTGCGCTTCGCTTTGCAAGGCGGCATCAGCGCCGGCGGCGACGAGCTCGCCACTGCGGTGTTTGCCGACGGCAGCACGCAGAGCATTCGCGCCGGCGGACTGTTTCAGTTCAGCGGCGGAGTGCTGTGGCAGCCGCAGTCGACGCCGGTCGCGCTGCAGGCGACGTTCGGCTATCACGCCGACAGCGTGTCGGCACGCAACGGCGAGCTGCGCTTCTCGCGCTACCCGTTCGAGTTCCTCGCCTTTTACACCGGCGTGCCGCAGTGGCGCTTCGGCGGCGGCGTGCGCTACGTGACCGATCCCCGATTGAAGGTCGACGTGCCGGGCGAGAACGCCGACATCCGCTTCGACGACACGGTCGGCATCGTCGGCGAGATCGGCTATCGGCTCGGCTACTACGCGTGGGTCAACCTGCGCGTGACGGCGGAGAACTACGAGGTCAAGTCCATCAACGGCGTGAACGTCACCGCCACCGAACGGGCGTCCGGCAACGCGGCCGGCGTGAACGTCGTCTTTCATTTCTGACGGCAACGGCGATACATCCGTTGCACTTTCTTACCGCGCCGCCGTCGACTTGCGGCCGTGGCTGTCGTTAACGTGAGCGCGGGGTCGTCCCGTTTTGCTCACGAAGAGGGAGTGCACGATGAAAAGAATCCTTGCCGCGCTGGCCGCCGCCGCCGCAGCGCCAGTCTTCGCGCAATCGAGTACCGCGCCCGGCTACACCCAACGCGACGTCAATCAGGAACAGCGGATCGAACAGGGCCTGCAATCGGGCGCGCTGTCCACGCGCGAAGCGGCACGGCTGCAGCGCGAGCAGGCGCATATCGACCGGCTGCAGGCGCGCGCGCTCGCCGACGGCGAACTGTCGGCGGCCGAACGCGCGCGCATCAACGCCGCGCAGAACGCGGCCAGCCGCGACATCTACCGGCAGAAGCACGACGCGCAAACCGGCGATCCGAACTCGCCTTCATCGCTTCGCATGCAGGCCGACGTCGCCCGCAACATCGCGCAGGAAAAACGCATCCAGCAGGGCATGGCATCGGGCGAGCTGACGAACCGCGAAGCGGCGCGCCTGGAAGCGGGCCAAGCGCACGTCGGCCGCGTCGAGGCGCGCGCCGGACGCGATGGCCATGTCGGGCCGGGCGAGCAGGCGCGCATCCGGCACGCCCAGAACGCGCAAAGCCGCAAGATCTACCGGCACAAACACGACGAGCAGCGCCGGTGATCGGTTGGCCGTGATCCGTGATCGGCACAGGCCCGATGACGGAGCGCGGGTCTCGAAGAACGCGCCGAGTCACGTCTCCCGCAGCGCGCGCCGGTACTGGATCGCTTCGGCGACGTGCTGCGGATTCAGTGCCTCGGCGCCTTCGAGATCGGCGATCGTGCGCGCGACCTTCAGCACGCGGTGATAAGCGCGCGCCGACCAGCCGAGCCGGCTCGCCGCCGCCTGCAGCAGTTGTTTGACCGCGCCCTCCGGCTGGCAGATGCGCTCGACCTCGCCCGGTTGCAGCGCGTCGTTCGGCTTTCCCTGCCGCGCCTGCGCCCGCGCCCACGCGCGTTGCACGCGCTCGGCGGCGATGCGCGACGGCTCGCCATCCGGCAGCGCGGTCAGTTCCTCCTCGGTCAGCGACGACACTTCGACGCGCATATCGATGCGGTCGAGCAGCGGTCCGCTGATGCGATCCTGATAGCGCGCCACCATGTCCGGCGTGCAGCGGCAGGCGATCGTCTTGTGCCCGTAGTAGCCGCAGGGGCACGGATTCATCGCCGCGATCAGCTGGAACTTGGCCGGAAAGTCCACCTGGCGCGCGGCACGCGAGATCGTGATGCGGCCCGACTCCAACGGCTCGCGCATCATCTCCAGCACCCGGCGGTCGTATTCGGGCAGCTCGTCGAGAAACAGCACGCCGTGATGGGCGAGCGAGATTTCGCCCGGCAGCGGCGGGTTACCGCCGCCGACCAGCGCCACCGGGCTGGCGCTGTGATGCGGCGCGCGAAACATCCGCTGCGCCCAGCGCTGCGGCGCGAACTGGCCGACCAGCGACAGCACCGCGGCCGACTCCAGCGCCTCGTCGGTGGTCATCGGCGGCAGGATGCCGGGCAGCCGCTGCGCCAGCATCGTCTTGCCGGTGCCGGGCGGGCCGACCATCAGCAGGCTGTGGCCGCCCGCGGCCGCGATCTCCAGCGCGCGGCGCGCGGGCTTCTGCCCCTTCACGTCGAAGAGATCCGGGTACGCCGGCGGCGTCAGGCGCACCGCCGCCACATGCGGCGCGATCGCCCGCGCCTGGCCGTTGCCGGCCGCGGCTTCTAGGTGCGAGACGACCTGCAGCAGATCGCGGGCGGGAAACACGTCGATGCCGCCCACCAATGCCGCCTCGTCGGCGTTCTCGTGCGGCAGCACGAAACCGCGCGGCCCTTTGGCCTGCGGCACCTTGGCCACCGCGTACGTCATCGCCAGCGTGCCACGGATCGGCCGCAGCTCGCCGGTCAACGACAGCTCACCGACGAACTCGAATTTCTCCAGTGCACGTCCGGCGAGCTGGCCGCTCGCCACCAGGATGCCGATCGCGATCGGCAGGTCGAAGCGGCCCGACTCCTTTGGCAGGTCCGCCGGCGCCAGATTGACGGTGATCCGCCGCGACGGAAACTCGAACTTGTTGTTCTGCAGCGCCGCGCGCACGCGCTCGCGCGCTTCCTTCACTTCGGTATCCGGCAGACCGACCAGCGTGAACGACGGCAGGCCGTTGGCCAGATGGACTTCGACCGTGACCTCGGGCGCGAACATGCCCGACAGTCCCCGGCTGCGGACGACGGCAAGCGCCATGGAGGACGAACCCGGAGTGCGGCGGATTGTACGGGCCGACCCGTGCGCCGATCGGGAGATGAAGGCAGCCGATTCCCGCGCGGCGAGCGAATCGATCGGCGGCCGCGGCTAGGCCATCCGGTGGATACCGCTCGTGCGATGCTTCGGGAGAATCCCGGCGCACCCAACTCGGGAGGCGGAGCGATGAAGTCGGGGCTGGTTCTGCCATGCGCGCTGCTCGCCGCGCTCGCGGGCGCCGCGCAGGCCCAAAACAACCCGCTGGCCGGCAAGAGTCTGTACGAGAACGGCACCGGCGGCGTGCAAGCGTGCGTCGCCTGCCACGGCGACGTCGAGAACCGCCGCAACGCGATCGACCCGGGCGGCGATCTGGACTTCGATCTGGTGCTGGCGCGGTTCCTGGCCGCGATCGCTGCCAATCCCGCGCAGATGGGGCAGTACAACGGCGGGCTCAGCACCCAGCAGAAGAACGACGTCGCGGCCTATATCGCGGACGTACCGAAGGCACGGCCGAATCGGGTCGAGTTCACCGCCAGCGCCACCGGGGTCGAAACGCCGGCGAGCACGGTCACGTTCAGCAACGCGGTGACGGCGGCGTCTTCGCTGACGCTCGGCGCGATCGGCATCAGCGGCGCCAACGCGGCCGACTTCCGCATCAGGACGCCCGGCACGACGTGTTCGAACAACCTGATGCTGGCGGCCGGACAGAGCTGCACGGTCAGCGTCAGCTTCATGACGTCGACGACTGGCAACAAGTCGGCGCTGCTCAACTTTCCGTATACGCAAGGCAGCGCGAA
>DATLZG010000011.1:0-4493 GCA_035574095.1 Burkholderiaceae bacterium
GTGATCGTGATCGCCGGCCGCGACAAGGGCAAGCGCGGCGTCGTGCTGGCCCGGGTCGACGACCGCCATGTGACGGTCGAGGGCGTCAATGTGGTCAAGAAGCACGTGCGTCCGAACCCGATGAAAGGCGTGACCGGCGGCATCGTCGACAAGACGATGCCGATCGACGTCTCGAACGTCATGCTGTTCAACCCGGCCACCAACAAGGGCGACCGCGTCGGCTTCAAGGTCGTCGACGGCAAAAAAGTGCGCGTGTTCAAGAGCAACGGCGCGGTCGTCGGGGCCAAGTAGGCGCGCAGCAAGGACCGAATATGGCTCGTCTGCAGACGCAGTACCGCGAGAAGATCGTTCCCGAACTGATGAAGAAGTTCGGGTACAAGACGGTGATGCAGGTCCCGCGCATCACGAAGATCACGCTCAACATGGGCGTCGGCGAAGCGGTCAACGACAAGAAAAACATCGAAATGGCGGTCGCCGACTTGACCAAGATCGCCGGCCAGAAGCCGGTGGTCACGAAGGCGCGCAAGGCGATCGCGAATTTCAAGATTCGTCAGGGGCTCCCGATAGGCGCGATGGTCACGCTGCGCGGTGCGCGCATGTACGAGTTTCTCGATCGGCTGGTGACGATCGCGTTTCCGCGCGTGCGCGACTTCCGCGGCGTTTCCGGGCGCGCGTTCGACGGCCGCGGCAACTACAACATCGGCCTGAAGGAACAGATCATCTTCCCCGAGATCGAGTACGACAAGATCGACAAGCTGCGGGGATTGAACATCAGCATTACGACAACCGCGAAGACCGACGAGGAAGCGAAAGCGCTGCTCGCCGCCTTCCGGTTTCCGTTCCGGAACTAAGCGGGGTGTGAATTGGCGAAACTCGCACTGATCAATCGCGAAGCGAAGCGCCGGGCGCTGGTCAAGAAGTACGAGGTCAAGCGCAAGGAACTGAAGGCCATCATCGCGGACCAGACGCGTTCGATGGAAGAGCGGATGGAGGCGCGGGCGCGGCTGCAGGCGTTGCCGCGCAACGCCAATCCGACCCGGCTGCGCAATCGCTGCGCGCTGACCGGCCGGCCGCGCGGCACGTTCCGCAAGTTCGGCCTGGCGCGCGCCAAGATCCGCGAGGCGGCGCTGCGCGGCGACATCCCCGGCATCATCAAGGCGAGCTGGTAGCAAGGAGGCGCGACATGAGCATGACTGATCCGGTCGCCGACATGCTGACCCGCATTCGCAACGCCCAGCGCGTGGCCAAGAGCGAAGTCGTGATGCCGTCGTCGAAGCTGAAGGTGGCGATCGCGCAGGTGCTGGCCGACGAGGGCTACATCGAAGGCTTTCAGGTGGCCGACAACGGCGGCAAGCCGGAGCTGCGCATCGGGCTGAAGTACTACGCCGGCCGGCCGGTGATCGAGCGGCTGGAACGCGTGTCGCGGCCGGGCCTGCGCATCTACCGCGGACGCGACACCATACCGCAGGTGATGAATGGGCTGGGGGTGGCGATCGTCTCCACCTCGCGCGGGGTGATGACCGACCGCAAGGCCCGCTCGCAGGGCGTGGGCGGTGAAGTGCTCTGCTACGTGGCGTAGGAGCGAACTGCAAATGTCGCGCATTGCGAAAGTACCGGTGCCGCTCGCCAAGGGCGTGGAGGCGGCGGTCGCCAACGGAGAGATCACGATCAAGGGTCCGCTCGGTACGCTGAAGCAGCGGATCGGCGACAAGGTCAAGGTGACGGTGGCCGACGGCAAGGTCAGCTTTACCGCCACCGACGACTCGCGCGAAGCGAATGCGTTAAGCGGCACGCTGCGCGCGCTGGTCGCGGGCATGGTGCAGGGAGTGGCGAAAGGCTTCGAGAAAAAGCTGACTCTGGTCGGCGTCGGCTACCGCGCACAGGCGCAGGGCGACAAGCTGAACCTGTCGCTCGGCTTCTCGCACCCGATCGTGTACCAGTTGCCGGCCGGAATCAAAGCGGAGACGCCGACGCAGACCGAGATCGTGATCAAGGGTGCCGACAAGCAACGGGTCGGTCAGGTCGCCGCCGAGGTGCGCGGTTACAAGCCGCCCGAGCCGTACAAAGGCAAGGGCGTGCGCTATGCCGACGAAGTCGTGGTCCTGAAAGAGACCAAGAAGAAGTAGCGGGCGCGGAGGATCGAGATGATCGACAAGAAGGAAGCTCGGTTGCGGCGCGCGCGCGCCACGCGCGCGCGCATCGCGCTGGCGCGCGTCGAGCGGTTGACCGTCTATCGCAGCAATCTGCACATCTACGCGCGCGTGATATCGGCCGACGGTCGCCGCGTGCTGGTGTCGGCTTCAACGCTGGAGCCGGAGGTTCGCGCGCAGCTAGCGAACGCGAAAGGCAAGGGTGGCAACACGGCGGCGGCCAAAATCGTCGGTGCCCGCGTCGCGCAAAAAGCGAAGGCCGCCGGCATCGAGACGGTGGCGTTCGATCGCGCCGGCTACAAATACCATGGCCGCGTGAAGGCGCTGGCCGAGGCCGCGCGTGAAGCCGGCTTGAAGTTCTGAGGAACGCGACGATGGCAAAGGTGCAACCGAAGGGCATGCCGTCCGAGGAACGCGACGACGGCCTGCGCGAGAAGATGATCGCGGTCAACCGCGTCACCATGGTGGTGAAAGGCGGCCGCATCCTCGGGTTCGCCGCGCTGACCGTGGTCGGCGACGGCGACGGCCGCATCGGCATGGGCAAGGGCAAGGCGCGCGAAGTGCCGGTGGCCGTGCAGAAAGCGATGGAACGCGCGCGGCGCGGCATGGTGCGCATTCCGCTGAAGAACGGCACCCTGCATCACGCGGTGCAGGCCAAGCACGGCGCCGCGAAGGTCATCCTGGCGCCGGCGCAGGAGGGTACCGGCGTGATCGCCGGCGGACCGATGCGCGCGATCTTCGACGTGATGGGGGTGCGCAACGTGGTGGCGAAGTCGCACGGCTCGACCAACCCGTACAACATGGTGCGGGCGACGTTGAAGGCGCTCGCCCAGTTGCACACGCCGGCCGAGATTGCCGCCAAGCGCGGCAAGACGGTCGAGGAAATCGTCGGCTGAGGCGGCGGATGAAGACGCTCAAAGTGACTCTCGTCAAGAGCCCGATCGGCTGCAAGGCCGATCACCGCGCGACGGTGCTCGGTTTGGGGCTGAAGAAGATGAACCAGACGCGCGAGCTGCCGGACACCCCGGCCGTGCGCGGCATGATCAACAAGGTCGCGTACCTGGTGCGCGTTGCGTAACGGCGGAACCAGCGCGGGGACGAACATGCGATTGAACGATCTGAAACCGGCGCCGGGCAGCAAGCGCACGCGCCACCGCGTGGGGCGCGGTGTCGGCTCCGGCTGGGGCAAGACCGCCGGCCGCGGGCACAAGGGGCAGAAGTCGCGCGCGGGCGGCTTCCACAAGGTCGGCTTCGAGGGCGGGCAGATGCCGCTGCATCGCCGGCTGCCGAAGCGCGGCTTCAAGTCGATGACGCGTCGCTACGTGGAGCCGGTGCGCTTGAGCGAATTGCAGAAGATCGCCGCTACCGAGATCGACTTGATGGTGCTGAAGCAGGCCGGGGTGGTCTCGCTGCACGCGCTGGACGCGCGCGTGATCAAGTCGGGCGAGATCACGCGCAAGGTGACGGTGCGCGGCATCGGCGTCACCAAGGGTGCGAAGGCGGCGATCGAAGCCGCCGGCGGCACCGTGATCGCGCCGCCGGCCCAAGGCTGAGCGGCGCACAGGGATAGTCGTGGCAAGCACCGGCACGATCGGCAAGACCGGCAAGTACGGCGACCTGCGGCGGCGGCTCGTGTTCCTGCTGCTGGCGCTGGTCGTGTACCGGATTGGCACGCACATCCCGGTGCCTGGGATCGATCCCGACCAGCTGCGGCAATTGTTCCAGTCGCAGCAGGGCGGCATCCTCGGGCTGTTCAATATGTTCTCCGGCGGCGCGTTGTCGCGCTTCTCGGTGTTCGCGCTCGGGATCATGCCGTACATCTCGGCGTCGATCATCATGCAGATGCTGACCTACGTGCTGCCGTCGCTGGAGAGCCTGCGCAAAGAAGGCGAGTCGGGCCGGCGCAAGATCACGCAGTACACCCGCTACGGCACGGTGGCGCTGGCGGTGTTTCAGGCGATCAGCATTGCGATCGCGCTGGAGTCGCAGCCGGGGCTGGTGCTCGACCCGGGCTTCATGTTCCGGCTCGTGTGCGTCGTCTCGCTGGTCACCGGCACGATGTTTCTGATGTGGCTCGGCGAGCAGATCACCGAGCGTGGCCTCGGCAATGGCATTTCGATCCTGATCTTCGCCGGCATCGTCGCCGGGCTGCCGAGCGCGATCGGCGGCCTGTTCGAGTTGGTGCGTACCGGCGCGATCAACCCGCTGTCGGCCATTTTCATCGTCGCTCTAATCGTGCTAGTGACGGGCTTCGTCGTCTTCGTCGAGCGCGGCCAGCGCAAGATCCTGGTCAATTACGCTAAGCGGCAGGTTGGCAACAAGATCTACGGCGGGCAGAGCTCG
>DATLZG010000012.1:0-9933 GCA_035574095.1 Burkholderiaceae bacterium
GTTAGGGAACCTCTGAAAGACTACTGCGCATCCCGATCTTGCGCCTGCGGTGCTCGACGTACGCCTCTGTACGCCCGCGGCTGCTCGGCGCAACCTCGGGCCGCTCGCGACGTTTGTCAGGGGCTCCGCGGCGGATTTCGCTAATTGCAGCTGCGGGCCAGGCTTTCGCGCACGCGCGTGGTCTCGGCGGCGCGCTGGTCGTCGTCGAGGAGTTCGCGGTTACCCTGCGCGTCGGTGCGAGCGATGCGGTGGCCTTCTTCGAGTGCGCGCAGATAGCCGCGCATGCGCTCGCATTCGCGCGCCCGCTGCTCTTGGCGTGCCTGTTCCTCGGCCTGTTTTTTCTCGCTTTCGGCGCGCTCCTGCTGGCGCTTGCGAAACTCCAACTCGCGCTCGGCGAGCGTCTTCGGAGCGGCGGACTTTCCATCCGCCTTCGGCTCGGCGGCAGGCGTACCAACGGACTGTGCGCCGGGCTGCCGCAGGATCCGATCGCTCCGCACGTTGGCCGGCGGCGGGCGGTCCGAGTAGACGGTGCGGCCGTTCTCGTCGCGCCATGCCCACTGTGCGCAGACGGGCGCGGCGAGCGCGGCGGCGAGCAGGGTGGTCAGTGCATACGACGCGACACGAGCGGACATTCGATCTCTCCCGGCGGGGCCACGCATTGTGGTCCGCCGCCCGCCCGCTCGGCAATAGTCGGCGGTCGCGCTTGCGGGTTCGACCGGCGGGACGATCGCGGCGATTGCCGGGTGATGCTTCCGTATACTTTGCTTTTGCGTCACGAGGATTCCCATGAGGTTGACCCAGAAGGCGCTGACCTTCGATGACGTGCTGCTGCTACCGGCCTATTCCGCCGTCCTCCCGCGCGAAACCGTTCTCGCGACCCGCCTCACTCGCAACATCACGCTGAACCTGCCGCTCGTGTCCGCTGCGATGGACACGGTCACCGAAGCGCGGCTGGCGATCGCGCTCGCGCAAGAGGGCGGCATCGGCATCGTGCACAAGAACTTGACCCCGCAGCAACAGGCGGCCGAGGTGCTGAAGGTCAAGCGGCACGAGGCCGGCGTGCTGCGCGACCCGATCACGATCTCGCCCGATCTGCCGGTGCGCGAGGCGATCGAACTGCAACGGACCAACAAGATCTCCGGCCTGCCGGTGGTCGAAGGCAAGCGGGTCGTCGGCATCGTGACCAACCGCGACTTGCGCTTCGAGACGCGGCTCGACGCCAAGGTGCGCGAGATCATGACGCCGCGCGAGCGCCTTGTCACCGTGCGCGAAGGCGCCAGCCTGGACGAGGCGAAGGCGCTGATGCACAAGCACCGGCTCGAGCGCGTGCTGGTGGTGGACGGCAACTTCGAGCTGCGCGGCCTGATCACCGTCAAGGACATCACGAAGGCGGTCGAGCATCCGCTGGCGGCCAAGGACGACCAGGGCAAGCTGCGCGTCGGCGCGGCGATCGGCGTGGGCGAGGGCAACGACGAGCGCGCGGAACTGCTGGTCAAAGCCGGGGTGGACGTGCTGGTCGTCGACACCGCCCACGGTCACAGTAAGGGCGTTCTCGACCGCGTCAAGTGGGTGAAGAAGAACTTTGCGCAGGTGGACGTGATCGGCGGCAACATCGCCACCGCAGACGCGGCGCGCGCGCTGGTGGAGGCGGGCGCGGACGGCGTGAAGGTCGGAATCGGCCCGGGGTCGATCTGCACCACGCGAATCGTGGCCGGGGTCGGCGTGCCGCAGATCACGGCGATCGCCAACGTCGCCAAGGCACTGGAAGGCACCGGCATCCCGTTGTGCGCCGACGGCGGCATCCGCTATTCCGGCGACATCGCCAAGGCGCTCGCCGCCGGCGCGCACACGGTGATGATGGGGAGCATGTTCGCCGGCACCGAGGAAGCGCCGGGCGAGGTCATCCTGTACCAGGGCCGGTCGTACAAGACCTATCGCGGCATGGGCAGCCTGGGCGCGATGAGCAAAGGCTCGGCCGAGCGTTACTTTCAGGACAACGACGCCAACGTCGACAAGTTCGTGCCGGAAGGCATCGAAGGCATGGTGCCGTACAAGGGCAGCGTGCTGAACATCGTGTATCAGCTTGCCGGCGGCATTCGTTCGGCGATGGGTTACTGCGGCTGCCGCACGATCGACGAGATGCGTACGCGCGCCGAGTTCGTCGAGATCACCAGCGCCGGCATGCGCGAGTCGCACGTGCACGACGTGACGATCACGAAAGAAGCACCGAACTACCGAGTGGAGTAGGCGACCGGGAGTCCGGAGTCAGGAGTCGGGAGTCCGGCGATCCCGCACTTCCGACCCCGACTTTCGACTCGAAAACTGTCATGAGCCACGAGAAGATCCTGATCCTCGACTTCGGCTCGCAGGTCACGCAACTGATCGCGCGCCGTGTGCGCGAAGCCAGGGTCTACTGCGAGATCCATCCGTACGACGTCGGCGCCGATTTCATCCGCGCCTTTGCGCCGAAGGGCGTGATCCTGTCGGGCAGCCATATGTCGGCGTACGAGGAGTCGAGCGCGATCGCGCCGCCCGTCGTTTTCGAACTCGGCGTTCCGGTGCTCGGCATCTGCTACGGCATGCAGACGATGGCGCAGCAGTTGGGCGGCAGGGTCGAAGCCGGGCACAAGCGCGAATTCGGCTACGCCGAGGTGCGCGCGCACGGGCACACGCGGCTGCTCGCCGGCATCGAGGATTTCCGTTCGCCCGAGGGGCACGGCATGCTGAAGGTGTGGATGAGTCACGGCGACAAGGTCGTGGAACTCCCACCGGGCTTCAAGCGGATGGCCTCCACCGAGAGCTGTCCGATCGCCGGCATGGCGGACGAGACACGCCGCTTCTACGGCGTGCAGTTCCACCCCGAGGTCACGCACACGCTGCAGGGGCAGGCGATCCTCACGCGCTTCGTACGCGAGATCTGCGGTTGCCGCGGCGACTGGAACATGCCGGACTACGTGTCGGAGGCGGTCGCGCGTATCCGCGCACAGGTCGGCACCGAGGAAGTCATCCTCGGGCTGTCCGGCGGCGTGGATTCCTCTGTTGCGGCGGCGCTGATCCACAAGGCGATCGGCCGACAACTGCACTGCGTGTTCGTCGATACCGGCCTGCTGCGGCTGAACGAGGCCGAGCAGGTGATCGACACGTTCGAGCGCCACTTGGGGCTGCACCTGATCCACATCGACGCCACCGACCGCTTCATGGCCAAGCTCGCCGGAGTCACGGATCCGGAGGCCAAGCGCAAGATCATCGGTGCCGAGTTCGTACACGTCTTTCAGGAGCAGGCGGCCAAGCTGCCGAACGTGAAGTGGCTGGCGCAAGGGACGATCTATCCGGACGTCATCGAATCGGCCGGCGCCAAGACCAAGAAAGCGACGACGATCAAAAGCCACCACAACGTCGGGGGCCTGCCGGAGACGCTGCACCTGAAACTGCTGGAGCCGCTGCGCGAACTGTTCAAGGACGAAGTGCGCGCTCTCGGCGAAGCGCTCGGGCTGCCGCACGAGATGGTGTACCGCCACCCGTTCCCGGGGCCGGGGCTGGGCGTGCGCATTCTCGGCGAAGTGAAGAAGGAGTACGCCGACCTGCTGCGGCGCGCCGACGCGATCTTCATCGAAGAATTGCGCGCGAGCGGTTGGTACGACAAGACCAGCCAGGCGTTCGCGGTGTTCCTGCCGGTCAAGAGTGTCGGCGTGATGGGCGACGGCCGCACCTACGATTGGGTCGTGGCCCTGCGCGCGGTGCAGACGTCCGACTTCATGACCGCGCATTGGGCGCACCTGCCGCACGACCTGCTGGGCCGCGTCTCGAACCGCATCATCAACGAGGTGCGCGGCATCAACCGCGTCGTCTACGACATCTCGGGCAAGCCGCCGGCGACGATCGAGTGGGAGTAGGGCGCGACCAGCAGCTCGAACCAGAGCGCAGCGCGGTTCATGGCAGGCGCGCGCACTCCGCAGTGCGCGCCGTCGTGCCATCCCGACGCGACGTGGGCTCGCGCAGCGGCGCCAGCCGGCGCGGGTCGGCCCATCCGTCACGACGCCTTCGGTTTTGTCCATCGCTCGCGTCGTTCGGACTCTGAAAGCGCCGCAGCCCTTCGACGTCGAGGATCACGACGCGACCGAATTCGATGCGCAGCAGCCCGCAGGCGGAGAGCCGATGCAAGGCCGCATGGGCGCGCTGGCGCGACACGCCCGAGAGCAGCCCGACTTCTTCCTGTGTCAGCTCCAACGTACGGCCCGGCTCCGGATACAAGTCGGGGTCGAACAGGCTGGCGAGACAATGAGCGATCCGCGTGTCGGGGCCGAACAGCCGGTCGAACTCCAGCATGCCGATGAATAGGCTCAGACGCGCGTTCAGGTGCTGCAGCAGGAAGCGACCAAACGCGGGACTGTTTGCCAGCAGGCGCTCGAAGGTGAAGCGCGGCATGCACGCCACCCGCGTCGGCCGCACGGCGATCGCGTCGTAACGCCAAACGCCGCGCCGCAACAGAGAGCCTTCGCCGGCCCAACCGCCCGCCGTCACGCCCGTCAAGGTCGTGTGTCTGCCGTCGGCGCGCGTGATCGACATCTTGATCAAACCCTCGATCACTCCGTACCAATGGTCGGCCGGATCGCCCGCTCGCACGATGTGTCCGCCTTTCGGCACTTGCCGCTCGTACACCTCTCGACGAACTTCGTTGAACTCACTCGGCGTCAAGGCCTTCGCCCACAGGCTGACACGCATCATCTCTTCCAGCGATTGCCGCGAGCGTCGCTGCATGAATCCCTGTCTCCCCATGAATGCTCGGGCTACTTGCGAGCACGTGCGGCGGATGCTGAGGGTAATCCCGAACAGGAGTTGACGTTTGGGTGACAAATCGGCGGGTCGCCGCTGCCCAGAATCGCTGCGGATTTCTGAGGAGACAGAAGATGCCAGACACCACAGCCGTCGATTCGCGTCGCCGCAAACTGCTGATCTATTCGGTGTCCTCGCCCGTGCTCACGGTGGCCGCCGGCTTTGGCGCGTTGGGCGCCTCCGAATCTGCCCAGGCCACGCCGTTGCCACTGATACCCCCGGACACCGTGGACCACTACGACATCGGGGATTCGCTGGTACAGACCTCATTGCCGACGATGCCATTGGTGCGACTGCAGGTCGGGACGGACGGGCGTGCGACCTTGTTTCTGCCCCGGCTGGAGACCGGGCAGGGCATCGCGACCCTGGCCGGGATGTTGGTGGCCGAAGAGCTTGACCTGCCACTCGAGATGGTCGACGTCCCCCATGAGGACGGACGTCCGGAGCTGGTGTTCAACCAGATCTCGGGGGGCTCGGCCGCAGCGCGCTGCTTGAGCGCGGGCCTGCCTCTGATCGCCGCGGTGGCGCGCGCGCGGTTGATCGCCGCCGCCGCGCGCCGACTCGGCGTCGACGGCGCTTCACTGCGCGTGCAGGCGGGTGTCGTGATCGCTGCAGATGGGCGGCAGCTCACCTACGCCGAGCTCAGCGCGGAGGCGGCGACGCTGCCCACACCGGCGGGTGTCGTCCCCAAGAGCCCCTCGCAGTACCGCCTCATCGGCACGCCGGCCCCGCGGCTCGACGCTCGTGACATCGTCACCGGGCGCAAGCGATTCGCGATGGATCTGGACGTCGCCGGCGCCAAGCCGACGATGGTACGCATGCCGTCACAGATCCGCGGCACCGTCGTCCAGATTCACAACAGCGCGGCGGTCCGTGCGATGCCCGGCGTCATCGACGTGGTCGTGATCCCGCCGGGCGGAAGCATCGTGCCGCGACCCCCGGCCGTCGCCGTGATGGCTGAAACGTTCGGCGAAGCATGGGATGCGCTGAATGCGCTGGAAATCACCTGGGGCGACGGCCCGCTCGCCGGTCAATCCGACGCCACGATCATGGACCGCCTCAAGCGTTCCAATCCGCCGCTGGCGATTCCCCCACTCGGTGCGCTGACCGTCGAAGGCGAGTTCGAGTGGCGTGCAGCCGCTCACTGCCCGCTGGAGGTCGAAACCGCGATCGCCGACGTACGGCCCGACCGCTGCGAGATCTGGGCCGCCATGCAATCGCCGATCATCACATTGCAGTCGGTGGCGGCGGATTTGGGTTTGCGCCAAGACCAAGTCATCGCACACGTCGTTCCTGCGGGCGGATCGTTCGGCCGGCGGCTGTTCTGGGATCCGGTCCAGATCGCGGTGCAGGTCAGCCGCCTCACCGGACGTCCTTGCAAACTGATGTACCACCGCAGCGACGACATGCGACACACGCGGGTACGACCGCCGCAAGTCCACAAAGTGCGCGCCACGCTGCTGCTGGGGCAGGTGGTCGGCTATGAACAGAACGTGGCGGCGGTGCGCCTCGATGCCCGTCACGGCTACGGCGAATGGGTAACCGCCAGCGGCGGCTCGCTGCCTCCCGGAGTGCAGCAGACGGTCGGCAACCTAGGCTACGAGCAGTTCTTCTTCAAGACCATGGTGGCCTCGCCGTACAACTTCGGTACCTCCAAGAAACTGCTCACGCCGGTGGCGATCGACATGAACACGGTTTCGTTCCGCTCGGTACACATTCAACCGGCGCGCTGCTGCGAGGAGATCATCGTCGACGAGATCGCCGCCCGTCTGCGCAAGGATCCGCTCGCATTCCGCCTCGAACACCTGCGCCTGCCGCGCGCCCGCGCGGTCCTGCAGCGCGTTGCCGAGGCGATCGGCTGGGGCCGCAGCCTGCCCGCCGGTACCGCGCTGGGCATCGCCGCGCACCAGGAGTCGCGCTCCTTCACCGCCTGCGCGGTCGAATTGGACGCCCGCACGCCAGGACGTGCGCGTGTCGTGCGGGCTGTGATCGCCATCGATGTCGGACGCCCGATTAACCCGTCCGGCATTCGGGCGCAATGCGAGGGCGGCTTGGCCGACGCGATCACGGTGGTGCTGAACGCCGGCCTGACCGTCCGCGACGGACTGCCGCTCGAATCCTCGTACAGCAACTATCCGGTGACGCGTATGCGAGATTTCCCGGGAGACGTCGAGATCATCGTGATGCCGGACGTCGGAGAGCCGATCGGGGGCATGGGTGAGGTCGGCTTCGCCGCCGCCTCGGCGGCGATCGCCAACGCCTGGGCGCGAGCCACCGGGCGTAAGCCTCGCAAGTTCCCGCTGAACGCGCCGCCCGCCTTCGTGCCGGTTCCGCCGGGACGCCTGCCGATCCCCGCTCATCGCCTTTGACTTGGGAGACTCCGATGCCGGTCTATCGTTTGAAAGTCAACGGAACCTTACACACCGTAGAAGCGCCCGCCGATATGGCGTTGCTTTGGGTCTTGCGCGACAAGCTCGGAATCACGGGTCCCAAGTACGGCTGCGGAATCGACGCTTGCAAGGCCTGCACCTGCCTGATCGGCGGACGGGCCCAGACGACCTGCGCCATCTCGGTTGCCGAAGCCGCCGGCCGTGAGATCGTCACGATCGAGGGTCTGGCGCGCAAGAATCCGGACGGTACCGAGACCCTGCATCCGGTGCAGGCGGCTTGGCTGGAGCACGACGTACCGCAGTGCGGATTCTGTCAGCCGGGCCAGATCATGGCGGCGGTCGATCTGTTGAAGCGCAACCCGAATCCCACCGACGAGGACATCGACGCCATCGACAACATCTGCCGCTGCGGCACGTATAGCCGCATACGCGCCGCGATCAAGACGGCAGCGGCCAAGCTGCGCAGCGCCTGACGCTAGGCGCCGCCTCGCCTGCGGCGCCGCACCTGCCCGCGGCCCAGCGCGTGTCCGGTCGCGTGGCCCCTGCGCTCCGCCGGCCCAGCCGCGGCCGCCTGGCACGGCGGCCGCTCCCGGGCCCGATAAACTGGGCGCATGGGAAGTGTCTTGCGGCGAACTTTCGGCCTCGCCGAGTGCATCGACCATTTGGCGCGCTTGAACGCGCGCAGGGGGGTGCGCATCGACGGGCTGCGGTCGCCGAACGAGCGCGAAGCCGTGCTGGCGGCCGCGGTGTTGCACCTGGGAGTACACGGTCCGCTCAGCGAGCGGCAGGCGAGCGATGCGCTGGCCGCCTTCCTGGGCGGCATCGGTCGTTTCCTGCGGGCAGACGAGGCGGAACTACGCGAGCGGCTCAGCGCGCGCGGCTTCTTGCATCAAGGCGCCAACGGCCTGTCGGTGCCATGCGAGGCGCTTCCGCAGTGGCTGCGCCAGGCGGCGGTCCACTTCACCGTCGATCGATTGGCGACGGCGGTTGCGCAAGCGGCGCAGTCGCTGGAAGCCGCGCGCATCAGGCGCCGGGACGGCTGGCTGGCGCGGACCTCACAGGCCATCGAGGTGACCGAAAGCGAAGGCGCGCTCGACGGCAAGGACGAGCTGTTCATGCGGCTCGCGCTCGACCAGGCGCACAACGCCTGGGCACTGGGCGAGGTGCCGGTCGGCGCAGTGATCGTCAAGGACGGTCAGGTCCTCGCCACCGGCTTCAATCAGCCGATCGGCAATGCCGACCCGACCGCACACGCCGAGATCCAGGCACTGCGTGCGGCAGCCGAAACGCTCGGCAACTACCGGCTGAACCATTGCGAGCTATACGTGACGCTGGAACCGTGTCCGATGTGCGCCGGTGCGATCATGCACGCGCGCATCGCGCGCGTGGTGTTCGGCGCCGCCGATCCGAAGACCGGCGCCTGCGGTAGCGTGGTCGATTTGTTCGCCGAACCGAAGTTGAACCATCACGCGACGGTGCGTGGCGGCGTGCTGGCCGGGGAATGCGCAGCGCTGCTGTCGCGTTTCTTCGCCGAGCGGCGCGAGTTGAAGAGAAGCGGCGCGCTGCCGGCGGACGCCGAGATCGGCGATGGCACGGAGTAGGGCGGTCGGCTTCGTCGCCCCATCGGGCTACCTGCCCGATCCACGCACGCTCGACCGCGCGGCGCAACTCTTCGCCGCTCGCGGTTGGCGCGTGCGCGCGGGCGCAACCTGCTCCGAGCGCTACTTGCGCTTCGCCGGCACAGACACGCTGCGCGCCGCCGAGCTGCAGGACTTCTGCACCGATCGTTCGCTCGACCTCGTGCTCGCTGCGCGCGGCGGCTACGGGCTGACGCGTATCCTCGATCGACTGGACTTCGAAGCGATCCGCCGCGCTGGCCGCACGATCTGCGGCTACAGCGATTTCACCGCCTTCAACCTTGCCTATCTTGCGCACGCCGGCGGCGTGAGCCTGCACGGGCCGTCGGCGACGGACTTCGGCGCCGAGCGGCCCGACACCTGGACGATTGACAACTTCTTCACTGTGCTCGAGGCGCGCGATTACGAAACGCGCTTCGACGCCGAGGGACCGGACTGCGAGGTCGAAGGTACGCTGTGGGGCGGCAATCTGGCACTCGTGTGCACGTTGATCGGCACCCCGCATTTGCCGCGGGTGCGCGGCGGCATCGCGTTCTTCGAGGACGTGAACGAGCCGGCGTACAAGCTCGAGCGCATGTTGCTCCAACTGGTACACGCGGGCGTGCTGCAGCGGCAGAAAGCCGTGCTGCTCGGCCGCTTCGAGCCGATCACGCCGATGCCGAACGACAACGGTTTCTCGCTCGACGGCGTGATCGCTGAGCTGCGCGCGCGGCTGCCGGTTCCCGTTGTCACCGGTTTGCCCTTCGGCCACGTACCGAGGAAGTTGACACTCCCGGTCGGTGCAGCAGTTCGCTTGCAAACTCAAGGCGGTATCGCGCGGCTGAGCTGGCGGCGGCTCGTCGCCGCGTGACGGCCGGGCCAGGCCGGCTGATGCGTGATGCGTCTGCCGAGGGATCGCGGCCATCATCCTTTTCGCTGCTTCGCGGCACCCGAGCAAACCGTATCATCCGACGCATGTCCGGCCCGTTAACCCGCTTCGGCATCGCGGTCGAATCGCGCGAGCAGCGGCAGGAAAAGATCCTCGCCGGCGTGATCGCGTCCGTGTACCGGCAGGTACCGCAATCGGTGCTGGG
>DATLZG010000013.1:0-3903 GCA_035574095.1 Burkholderiaceae bacterium
CTGCAGAAACGCTTCGCGCCGCGTCGTGCGCTTCTTGGCGGCGTACTCGGCGCAGGCCCAAGCTCAGCTGGCGCATGCGTTCCTTCCCCTCTCAGATGCTCACGCCACTATGGCCGAGGAGAGGGGTTTTTCAGAGATTTCCTAGTACGGCGGCAGCGACGAAGTTGGAACGTGTACTCATGTGCCAGGCTCCCGATACTCGAGGCCGGCTGCGGCTTGTCTCGTCATCCGATCTTCGGGCCACGCCCCGACAACGAGTTCGTTTGTTCCACTGCGGGCTTACTGTCGATGCAGACCGTTCCCTCACTGGCATCCGAGCATGCGTCGGCCGGCATCGCACCGCATCCTCCAAGTGAAGGAAGGCGCGCTCGCCGCGGCCTTGGGCGCCGACCGCAGCCGCCGCGCCGCGCGTTCTCTCAAAAGCGATACCCGAATCCGCCCGTGATCACCGGGTAGTACTTGATCTTTTCGGCTTCGCGCTGAAACGCCTGCGCTTCGACCTGCAAGTCGCGCTGTAACTGGGCGCAGGCGCCCGCGTCGAGCGACGGTGCGCAGGTGCCGGTGAGCGAACCGCTCGCGCGGCCCAAGAACACGCCGAAATCGGAAGTGAAGTAAAACCCCCGTTCGGGTCGCGTCGCTGCACCCCAGCCCAGACCGAGATAGGGTACTGTACGCGGGAAGCGCACCCAGCCATCGACCGCGCCGACATCGGAAGCGTTGTAAACGCGCTCGCCAAGCGTCAGCGTTCCCTCCGTCGGCACCGCCCGAAAGTCGACGCGCGTCCGGTTCAGACCCAGCCCGGCGCTGAGCCGGAAGATGCCGGCGAACGGGTGCAGATCGAACGTCAGCAACCCCGCGCCGGCCTTGAGCGTTGCTCGATATTGGATGCCGTCCTCGGTGGTGTCGTAGTTGTAGCTGCCGGCACCGAGATTGCCGCGCAGGCCGAGATACGAATTGAAACCGTAACCGAGTTCGGCGCCGAGCCCGGTGGTGCCGCCGCGCAGCGCGGCGGACTGCGCCGAAACGCCGGATACGGCGCCAAGAGAACTCAGGGCAAAGAGGAAGCAAAGTGCGCGCATCGAACACTCGATCCTGTGGGAGGACGGTGCAAGCATGCAGCCGCGCCGTTCGGCGCGCCTCACCCACATGAAGGAGAAAGCAATTCCGGCCGCGGCGCGCAATTGCCGGATCAGCATGCCTGCGCCCGGCGTGGCACGCGGTCGTTAGACGGTGCTCATCTGCTCGATGGTTCTCGGTCTGCCCCGATAGGCAAGTGCGCCGGCAACCTGTTCCAGCACGGTCGCTTTCCACGGTTCCGCTCTGCGCACGCGCCTAAGCAGCAGCCCCCCTCGGCGGTCACATCGACCGCCGTCGTATCGCCCGGCCGCAGCTTCAGTTTCTCCCGCGCCGCACTCGGCAACACGATCTGCCCCCTGGGCGAGAGCTTGGACGTCAACATGGAATCGCCGCTGGTAAGGCATTGGCTTACATCGGCTGCATCGTGCACGCGACCACGCCGCAGGACCATCGAGGCGTCGCGGCGTCGGCACAGCCGGTCCGCCGCGGACGCGAGCCGGCGCCGCGCGTCGCGCTGCGCCTACTTCAGTATCCGCACCAGGTTGTGGTGCGCGTCGGTGAAGGTCGGCAGGTCCCTGCGATCGATGAGCGGCTCGGCCGCGGCGGCGATCTGCGGGTGCTCGAGCAGCTTGCGGTCGCGCGTGACCAGCACCTGGTCGGTCGAGGAGCGCCAGTAGTCGGGCCCGGAGTTGGACTCTGGATAGTCGGAGACCAGCACCGCTTGCAGGCCGAACTCGTCGGCCAGCCGCCGGATCACCGGCATCAGGTCAACGTAGCGGTTGGTGGCCTGAAAGACGATCACGCCGTCGGGCGCAAGATGCGCCAGATACAGCGCCATCGCTTCGCGGGTGATCAGGTGCATCGGGATCGAGTCGCCGGAGAAGGCGTCGATGCCCAGCACGTCGTAGCGGCGCGGGCCGCTGCGCTTCAGTTCCCGCTCGAGGCTCAAGCGGCCGTCACCGAGGATGACCTCGGTTTTCGCTGGCGTGTCGCGCAGGAAGGTGAATTCGCGCCGCTCGATCTCGATCACCTTCGGACTGATTTCGTAGAAGGTCATCGAGTCGCCGGCGCGGCCATAGGCGGCGACCACGCCAGCGCCCAGCCCGATGATGCCCACCTTGCGCGGCGCCGGCCTCATCTCGTTCAACGCCGCGAACAGCCGTCCGTAGCCCGAGGTCGGGCCGAAGTAGTCCGACGGCACGAGCTTGTACTGCTCGCCGAGCAGCTGGCCGCCGTGCACGATGCCGCCGTGATACATCGCGCGGTAAGACACTCCGTCCACCGTGCGGTCGCGCGTGCGCACCACGCCGAAGAAGTCGCGCGCGATCGCGCGCACGTCGCGCACGTACTCGCGCGCGCCGTCGTAGGCGAACCAGGCGGTCGCCGCCACCGCCGCCAGTCCAAGCAGGCGCCAGCGGCCGTCCACGCGCAGCGCCAGCAGCAGCGCGAGCGCGACGAGCGAGATGTTCAGCTCGAAGTAGCCGGAAAGCGTGGCCGGCGCGACGATCGCGATCAGCACCGCGCCTACCGCGCCGCCCAGCGACAGCATCAGATAGAAGCGCGTCAGATAACGCGGATCGGGCTTTAACCGCGCCAGTTCGCCATGACAGAACATGCAGGCGACGAACAGCCCTGCGAAGTACGTTGCCACCGCGAGCTTCAACTCCAGCGAGGCGATCAGGTACGCCATCCACGGCACGCCCGGCACCAGCAACGCGATCACGAGCGGCCGCGCATACCAGCGCGGATGATCGAAACAGAGGATGAACGTGAGCAGGTACAGCGACAGCGGGATCACCCAAAGGAACGGTACGCTGGCGATGTTCTGCGTCACGTGGTTGGTGACCGCGAGCAGCATCACCGAGCCCATCGCAGACAGCACCAGCCACAGCAGTTGCGTCGCCAGCGAAGGCGGTGCGGTGGCGCGCGCCGCGCCGTGCGAGGTAGCTTCGCCCGCACCGTTGCCGGCCGCGCGCAGCGCCAGCACGCCAGTGGCGGCGCACAGCGCGACGAACGCCGCATACAGGGCCGACCAGCCCCAGCCCAGTTGCGGCAGCGTGAACCACGGCTCGAACAGCACCGGAAAACCGAGCAGCGCGAGCAGCGAGGCGAAGTTCGACAGCGCGAACAGCCGATACGGCACGGCGGCGTGGAAGCGCCGCACGTACCACGCCTGCAGCAGCGGCGTGGTGGTGGACAGCAGGAAATACGGCAGCCCGATCGTCGCCGCGAGCAGCAGCAGGATGCGCGCGATCGGCTCCTCGTCGCCGGCCGGCTTCCAGCTCTCCGACGCCAGGATCGGCAGCGTCAAGAGCGAAACCGCCAGCAGCGCAAGGTGCAGCCAGGTTTGGCGCTGCAGCCCCAGGCGGTGCGTGACGTCCGCGTACGCATAGCCAGCCAGCAGCACGCTCTGAAAGAACACGAGGCAGGTGGTCCAGACCGCGGCCGAGCCGCCGAACCACGGCAGGATCTGCTTGGCGATGATCGGCTGCACGAGAAAGAGCAGAAAGGCCGACAGAAAGATCGTGCCGGCGTACGGCAAGACGGCAGCGGCGGAGGCAGGCGTGGCGGAGGGCACGGCAGCGACGGACATCGGGCGGTTCTCGTTCGTATCAATGCGGCCGCAGCGGTGCCGCCGCGCGCCGAAGGCGGCGGATTATCGCCGACGGCGGTAGGCCGACCGCGCGCGCCTCAGTGCCCGAGGATCTTCGACAGGAAGTCGCGGGTGCGCTCGCTTTTCGGGTTGGCGAAGAACTCCGCCGGGGTGTTTTCCTCGACGATCTGGCCCTGGTCCATGAAGATCACGCGGTCCGCCACCGCCTTGGC
>DATLZG010000014.1:0-3866 GCA_035574095.1 Burkholderiaceae bacterium
CGCTGTGCGCGGCGACGGCGACCTCTGCCTCGGCGCCTTCTCGTTCGTCGGCGAGTTGCTCGGGCGACAGCGCGACCAGTTCGATCATGCCCTGCGCTTTCAGAGTCGCCAGGATGCCGTCGAACTCGCCGCTGCGCACCAGCGGCACCAGCTCCGATACCGGGCGCACGCCGTCGATCATGATCAGCACGCGGCGCGCCGCCAGAGACAGCGCGCCGCTGCGGGTCGCGATTTCGGCGACACCCTTCGCCGTCTTCGCGTAGACGAGATCCTCTTGCATAGACGTCGCTCCGGCAATGCGCACGCGCGCGGGCAGCCGCAAGCGTGCAGCACGCGCGCGCGGCGAGGTGCGCTCGAACGCACGGGCGCGGACGGTTTTTTCTGCTCTTCCGCTACCGTGTCCGCGCCTAAAGAATCGCCGCCGGATGACGAAAGAATCGCCCCCCGCGAACACGTTACGGCGGGCGCGGACGCCCACGATTGACCGCGACCCGCTTTCGCGGGCAGCATCGCCGCGCCGTTTCGGGCCCTGCCACGAACAACATGAAAGCCCTGCTCGCTCAACGCCTGCGCACGGTCGGCGATCGCGCCGCCACACCGTTTCGCGTCGTCTTTGCCGACGGCACCGACTACCGCAACCGTCCGCCCGAGGTCGAGCCCGCGTTCACGCTGCGTTTCAAGTCTGCGGCCGCGCAGCGCCGCGTCCTCTATCAGGGACACATCGGTCTGCTGGACGCGTACTTCGACGGCGAAATCGACATCGATGGCGACCTCGCGCGCATGTTCGCGCTCGGACTCGAAAGCGGCTTTTCCGACCCGCATCCGGTGGTGCGGCTGCGCAACCGCTGGCACGAGTTCACGAAGAACAACGCCACGATCGCGCGCGCCAAGGAAAACGCGCGCTTCCACTACGGCCTGGGCACCGACTTCTACAGGCTGTGGCTGGACCGCGAGCTGATGATGTACACCTGCGCGTACTGGAAAGAGGGCACGCGCACGATCGAAGAGGCGCAAGTCAACAAGGTCGACCACGTGTGCCGCAAGATCCTGCTCGCGCCCGGCGAGACGGTGGTCGACATCGGCTGCGGCTTCGGCGGCTTCATGTTCCACGCCGCGCAGAAGTACGGCGTGCGCGCCACCGGTGTGAACACGACCACCGAACAGGTCGAGTGGGTGCGCGGGGAAATCGCCCGCCGCGGCATGAACGACGCGCTGGCGGTGCGCGAAGCGGATTTCCGCGAAGTCGACCGCCAGTACGACAAGGTGGTGTCGATCGGCGTGCTCGAGCACGCCGGGCGCGACCAGATCATGGAGGTGGTCAAGGCGCATGCGGATTTTCTGAAGCCCGGCGGGCTCGGCATGCTGCACTTCATCGGCCACGTCGGGCAGTACGAGACCGAGTTTTTTATCCGCCATTACGTGTTTCCGGGCGGCTGGATTCCAAGCCTGAGCGAAACGCTGGATGCGATGGATGCCTGCGGGCTGGAGATCCTCGATATCGAGAACCTGCGCCGCCACTATGTGCTGACGCTGGAAGCCTGGGCCGAGCGCTTCGACGCGCACTGGGAGCGCATCCACGCGCTCGACCCGAAGCGCTTCGACGAGCGCTTCCGCCGCATCTGGCGCACGTATCTGATCGGCTGCGCCGAGATGTTCCGCGCCTCCAACGGCATCACGGGGCTGTTCCAGATCACGTTCGGCAAAGGCCGACGCACGCCGCAGACCTACCCGATGAGCCGCGCTTTCCTGTACGAGAAGGCAGCGGCGCCGGCGCTGGCGCGCGCGGCGTAGGGGGATGAGATAGGTTCTAGGCGGACGCCGGCCTCGTCAAGCCCAGGCCGTGCGCGAACGCAGCTTCGCTACGCCGGGACGCTGACGACAGCGAACTCGCGCGGTTATGCTCGATGCCCGCAGTGCAAGCGGGGAATCCCGATGAGCAGTGTCCCGATCGAAGGCGCCGCCGCGCGGCAAGCCGACGCGCACGAACGGCGCTTGGCGCGCCTGCGGGCGCAACTGGCAGCGGCGCCGCAGGTGCGGCTGGCCAAGCGCACGTCGAATCTGTTTCGCGACCGCGTGGCGGTGCGCGCGCCGCGCCTGGACGTGCGCGACTTCGACCACGTGCTGGCGGTCGATGCGGCCGCAGGCTGGGTCGACGCCGAGGGCATGGTGCCGTACGACGCGCTGACCGATGCGTGTCTGGCGCAGGGCGTGATGCCCGCGGTCGTGCCGCAGTTGAAGTCGATCACGCTGGGCGGCGCGGTCGCCGGCGTCGGCATCGAGGCGACCTCGTTCCGGCACGGTCTGGTGCACGAGACCGTGCTCGCGCTCGAGGTGCTGACCGGCGACGGCCGCGTGATCCAGGCGCGGCCGGACAACGAACACGCGGACCTGTTTTACGGCTTTCCGAATTCGTACGGCACGCTCGGCTACGCGCTGGGCGTGCGCGCGCGCACGCTGCCGGTCAAGCCCTACGTCGCGGTCGAGCACCGGCGCTTCGACGACGCAGCGAAATTCTTCGACGCGCTCGCCGCCGCCTGTGCCGGCGATGCGGACTTCGTCGATGCGGTGGTCTTCGACGCCGGCACGCTGGTGCTGAACGTCGCGCGCTGCGTCGACGCGGCGCCGTATGCGTCGGACTACACGTTCGAGCGCATCTACTACCGCTCGCTGCTCGAGCGCGAGCAGGACTACCTGACCGTGCGCGACTACCTGTGGCGCTGGGACACCGACTGGTTCTGGTGTTCGAAGAACGTCGGCGCGCAGCACCCGCTGCTGCGGCGGCTGTACGGCCGCGCGCGGCTCAACTCCCGCTTCTACACCAAGCTGATGCGGCTCAACAGCCGGCTCGGTCTCACAGCGTTGCTCGACCGCCTGTCCGGCTGGCACCGCGAGTCGGTGATCCAGGACGTCGACATTCCGCTCGAGCGCGCGCCCGAGTTCCTCGATTTCTACCTGCGCGAGATCGGCATCCTGCCGCTGTGGCTGTGTCCGATCGGCGCCACCGCGACGGCCGACCGCTTTCCGCTGTTTCCGCGCCGGCGCACGCTGTACGTGAACTTCGGCTTCTGGGACGTCAAGCGCACGCGCGAGCCGCACCCGCCGGGGCACTTCAACCGGCTGATCGAACGCAAGGTGGCGGAACTCGGCGGCATCAAGTCGCTCTACTCCGACAGCTATTACACGCGCGAGGAATTCGACGCCGCTTTCGGCGGCGCGGCCTACGCGCAACTGAAGTCGCGTTACGACCCGGCCGGCCGGCTGGGCGATCTGTACGCGAAATGCGTGCTGAGGCAATGAACCGTTGATCGCGGGAGACGCGCATGGAAAACACCGTGGACCGTTCCAAGCTGATGGCCGACGTCAAAGTCGTGCTCGACGATGTCGACAATCTGCTGCGGCAGGCCGCCGCGGCGTCCGGCCAGCAGGCGGCCGAGCTGCGCGAGCGCGCGGCCGAAAGCCTGCATCGCGCCAAGCTGCGGCTGCAGGAAGCGCAGGCCGCCGTCGGCGAAACGACGCGCGCCGCCGCGCGCGCCACCGACGACTGGGTGCACCAGCATCCGTGGAGCGCGATCGGCATCGGCGCCGGCATCGGTTTTCTGATCGGGTTGCTGGTGGCGCGGCGTTAAGCGGGTTCGTCGGTGCTCGACGCGTTGCGGCGCATGTCGGCGGCGGCCTTCGGGCTGCTGTTGACGCGCGCCGAGACCGCGGCGATCGAGCTCGGCCAGGCGCGCGCGGCCGCGGTGCGCTGGTTCGTGCTCGCGCTGGCCGCCGGGCTGTTCGCGTTGCTGGCGCTGGCGGCGGCTTCTGCCGCGCTGACGCTGGCGCTGTGGCCGTGGCTCGGCTGGGTGACGCCGGCCTTGCTCGCC
>DATLZG010000015.1:0-2084 GCA_035574095.1 Burkholderiaceae bacterium
CCAGCAGCCCGAACCAGGTGCCCATGTCGATGCCCTTGACACCCGCCTCCTCCATCGTCGGCACGCCGGGCAACGCGCTGGACCGCTTGGCCGTCGTGACGGCCAGCGGGCGCAGCTTGCCGGCCTGAATCTGGCCCAGCACCGGCGTGATGGTGTCGAACGACATCGCCACCTGACCGCCCAGCAGATCGTTGACCAGCGGCCCGCTGCCTTTGTACGGCACGTGCAGCAGTTGCACGCCGGCGGCGCGCTCGAACTGCGCGCCGATCAGGTGTTGCAGCGTGCCCTGGCCATTGGAGCCGTACGCGAGCTTGCCCGGATTGGACTTGGCGTGAGCGATCAGCTCGCGCACGTCTTTCGCCGGCACGTTCGGGTTCACGACCAGCACATTGGGCACCAGGGCGACGGTCGTGATCGGCGCGAAGTCCTGCGCGAAGTCATACGGCAGCTTCTTGTAGACGCTGGTGGCGATCGTGTGGTGCACCGCGCCCATCAGCAGCGTGTAGCCGTCGGGCTTGGCCTTGGCGACCTGCGCCGCGCCGAGGGTGGCGCCGGCGCCCGGCTTGTTGTCGACGATCACCGGCTGGCCCAGGCTCTTGGCCAGTTCCTGCCCGATGGCCCGCGCCAGTACGTCCGTGGTGCCGCCGGGCGGAAACGGCACCACGATGGTCACCGGCCGGCTCGGCCAGGATTGCGCGGCGGCGGCGCCGGCGCACAGCGCCACGGCGGCGGCAAGGGCCAGGCGCAGAGGCATCAAAGCGGCAAGCAGTGGCATGGCAAGACCTCCTCGGAACGGACGGCGAAGAACAGCCGCGGCGCTCAAGCCGCGGCGCGTATCGGACCGGCGGCGGCGACGAGCTCGCACACCGCGCGCGTGACCTCGGCAGTCGTGGCCGTGCCGCCCAGGTCGCGCGTGTGCAGCCGCGCATCGGCGGTGACGCGCTCGATCGCCTTCATCAAGCGCTGCGCGGCGGCCGCCTCACCCAGATGCTCGAGCATCAGCACCGCCGACCAGAACGTGCCGATCGGATTGGCGAGCCCCTGGCCCATGATGTCGAACGCCGAGCCGTGGATCGGCTCGAACATCGACGGATAGCGGCGCTCCGGATCGAGGTTGGCGGTCGGCGCGATGCCCAGGCTGCCGGCCAGCGCCGCGGCCAGATCGCTCAGGATGTCGGCGTGCAAATTGGTGGCGACGATGGTGTCCAGACTGGCCGGGCGGTTGACCATGCGCGCGGTCATCGCATCGACCAGTTCCTTGTCCCAGCTCACGTCCGGAAACTCGCGCGCGATCTCGCCGGCGATTTGATCCCACATCACCATCGCGTGGCGCTGCGCGTTGCTCTTGGTGACGACCGTCAGCTTCTTGCGCGGGCGCGACTGCGCCAGCCGGAACGCGAAGCGCATGATGCGCTCCACGCCGGCGCGGGTCATGATCGAGACATCGGTCGCGGCTTCGATCGGATGCCCCTGGTGCACGCGGCCGCCCACACCCGAGTATTCGCCCTCGGAGTTCTCGCGCACGATCACCCAGTCCAGATCCTCGGGCCGACAGCGCTTCAGCGGCGCGTCGATGCCGGGCAGGATGCGCGCCGGGCGCACGTTCGCGTACTGATCGAAGCCCTGGCAGATCGCCAGCCGCAGGCCCCACAGCGTGATGTGGTCGGGGATGTCGGGATCGCCGGCGGAGCCGAACAGAATCGCGTCGAACGCGCGCAGCCGCTGCAAACCGTCGGCCGGCATCATCACGCCGTGCGCGCGGTAGTAGTCGGCCCCCCAGTCGAAGTTCTCGAATTCGAAGCGCAGATCGCCGCTGCCGGCGGCCAGTGCCTGCAGGACCTGGCGGCCGGCCGGAACCACTTCCTTGCCGATGCCGTCGCCCGGAACGGTGGCGATGCGATAGGTCTTCACTGCACTCCTCCGCGCTCGTTGGTCGATGGCCGCGACTGTAGGCGCGCGGCCGCCTGCGCGCGCGGGCGCGCATTCAAGACGGCGTTAACTTGAAGTCAACGATCGGCGCCAAGCCGCGGCGGCGCGCGGCCTGAGCGGCGCGGCGTGCGCTCTATGCGCGCGCTTAGCGCACG
>DATLZG010000016.1:0-3739 GCA_035574095.1 Burkholderiaceae bacterium
GTCGCCGCCCTGCTGGCGGCGGTGGGCTTCGGCTACGTGGCGGCGCATCTGCAGGAGTTCGCGGCGCTCGCGCACGAGTCCCTGTTCGCGGCGCTGGCGCACTTCGGCCGGCTGGCCGGCATCGCGCTGGCGCTGCTGGCCGCCACGGTCGGCGCCGCCGCGGCGCTCGACGTGCCGTTCCAGATCTTCCAGCATCGGAAACGGCTGCGCATGACGCCGGAGGAGGCGCGCCGCGAACAAAAGGAGAGCGAGGGCGATCCGCACCTGAAAGCGCGCATCCGCAGCGCACAGCGCGAGATCGCCCGCAAGCGGATGATGGCCGCGGTGCCGCAGGCCGACGTGGTCGTCACCAACCCGACGCACTACGCGGTGGCGCTGAAGTATCTGGAAGGCCGGCACCGGGCGCCGGTGGTGGTGGCCAAGGGCGCGGACGCGGTGGCAGAGAAGATCAAGGCGCTGGCGCGCGCGCACGCGGTGCCGCAACTGGAAGCGCCGCCGCTGGCGCGGGCGCTGTATCGCCATGTCGAGATCGGCGACGAAATCCCGGCGGCGCTGTACGCCGCGGTGGCGCAGGTGCTCGCCTACGTGTTCCAGCTCAGGCGCTATGCGGCCGGCACCGGCGAGCGCCCGCAGGAGCCGCGCGATCTGGAGGTGCCGCCGGAGCTTGACCCGGCTTCCGGCTCGCCGCTCTCCGTCGACCGTTAACGGTCAAGCCGCTCGCGCAGACGACGACCGACGGACGACAAGCAACGAACAACGGATCGCGGACAACGGATAACGGACAACGATGAACGCCGTCGCTTCGATGCTCAATCACCCCGCGCTGCGCGCGGTGCGCTGGCGCGCGCTGGCGGTGCCGCTGCTGGTGTTCCTGGTGCTGGCGATGATGGTGCTGCCGTTGCCGCCCTTCGTGCTGGACCTGCTGTTCACGTTCAACATCGCGCTGGCGCTGATCGTGCTGATGGTCGCGGTGTACACGAAGAAACCGCTGGAGTTCGCGGCCTTTCCGACCGTACTGCTGCTCACCACCCTGTTGCGGCTGTCGCTGAACGTGGCCTCGACGCGCGCGGTGCTGATGAACGGCCACACCGGGCCGGACGCCGCCGGGCGCGTGATCGAGGCGTTCGGGCACTTCGTGATCGGCGGCAACTTCGCGGTCGGCTTGGTGGTGTTCCTGATCCTGGTGGTGATCAACTTCGTCGTCGTCACCAAGGGCGCCGGCCGAATCGCCGAAGTGGCGGCGCGCTTCACGCTGGACGCGATGCCCGGCAAGCAGATGGCGATCGACGCCGACCTGAACGCCGGCATCATCGACGACAAAGAGGCCAAGCGCCGCCGCGCCGAGGTGGCCGAGGAGGCGGACTTTTACGGCGCGATGGACGGCGCCAGCAAGTTCGTGCGCGGCGACGCGATCGCCGGCATCCTGATCCTGGGCATCAACATCGTCGGCGGGCTGGCGATCGGCATGCTCGAGCACGGGCTGCCGCTGGCTACCGCGATCAACAACTACGTGCTGCTGTCGGTGGGCGACGGCCTGGTGGCCGCGATTCCGGCGCTGGTGATCTCGATCGCCGCCGGTTTGATCGTCGCCCGCGTCGGCAAGGAGGCCGACGACATCGGCGGCCAGATGATGGCGCAGTTGTTCGTCAAGCCGCGCGTGTTGGGCATCACCGCCGCCATTTTGTTCATCCTCGGCGTGATCCCCGGCATGCCGTGGTTCGTGTTCCTGCTGCTCGCCGCCTGCTGCGGCTATGCGGCGTGGTGGCTGATGCAACGCAGCCGCGCGCAGCAGGCCGCCGCCGCGCAGGCGCCGGCCGCCGCCCCTGCGACCTCCAACGAGGCGTCGTGGGACGACGTGGTGCCGGTCGATACGCTGGGACTGGAGGTCGGCTACCGGCTGATTCCGCTGGTCGATCAGGCGCAGGACGGCGAGCTGCTGAAGCGCATCAAGGCGATCCGCAAGAAGTTCGCGCAGGAGGTGGGCTTCCTGCCGCCGCCGGTGCACATCCGCGACAACCTGGAGCTGAAACCCTCGGCGTACCGCGTACTGCTGAAAGGCGTGGTGATCGGCGAGGGCGAGGCCTTCCCCGGCATGTGGCTGGCCATCAACCCCGGCGGCGTGACGCAGAGAATCGAAGGCGCGCCGACCAAGGACCCGGCGTTCGGCCTGCCGGCCACCTGGATCGAGGCGCGCAACCGCGAAGCGGCGCAGGTGCTCGGCTACACGGTGGTCGATGCCGCCACCGTGGTCGCCACCCATATCAACCATCTGCTGCTGTCCAACGCCGGCGCATTGCTCGGCCGCGCCGAGACACAGGCGCTGCTCGACCACCTTGGCAAGTTCGCACCCAAGCTGATCGATGATCTGGTGCCGAAGCTGATCCCCTTGTCCACCTTGCAGCGCGTTTTGCAGAACCTGCTGGACGAAGGCATCCACATCCGCGACATGCGCACGATCGTCGAGACGCTGGCCGAGGCCGCGCCGCGTACGACCGACCCCGCCGAGCTGACCGCGCAGGTGCGCGCCGCGCTGCGGGCGACGATCGCGCAATCGCTGTTCGGCACCACCAAAGAGCTGGCGGTGATCGCGCTCGACCCCGAACTGGAGAAAGTGCTGGCTACGTCGCTGAACGGCGACGGCGCCGCGATCGAGCCGGGGTTGGTGGAACTGCTGCAACGGGGTGCCGCCGCCGCCGCGCAGCGGCAAGAAGAGATGGGGCTGGCGCCGACGCTGCTGGTGCCGGATCGCATGCGCGTGCCGCTGGCGCGCCTGCTGAAGCGCGCCGCGCCGCGGCTGCGCGTGCTCGGTCACGCCGAAGTGCCCGAGACCGCGACGATCCGCGTCAGCACGGTGCTGGGGGCGGCGGGGTGAGGCCGTCCTCGCGCCGCGGATTCACACGGATTCAATAGAGGACTTGCCGCGGATGAGCGCGGACAGACGCCGATGTTTTGTCGGGCGCCGGGCGTGCGCATCTCCTTGAAGGACAGCGCCGCCCGATCCGTGCTTTCGCTAGCGCCCGCTTCTCGTCGCAACGCGGCCGTCGGGGATTTTGAGATAGGTTCTAGAGCCGTCGTCCCTCGCCCGCGCGCCGCGCGGGCGCGGGATCTGCAGCGCACCGCGAGGTTGGAATTCCTCGCCGCCGCGCGACTCGCAATGAACGGTCCAAGCGCCCGTCGTCATCCGCGTAGATCCGTGCGCTTCTGTCGTCGACAAATCGGCGTCCGTCGGTTGGCTTTTCCCGCGATTGCGGTACTCAAGCTCAAGCGATGCTGTGCCGAAAGCGCGCCGCTTTCGCGGCGCCCCGACCGAGGACGACATGGCGATCAAACGTTACGTAGCGGCCACCACGCGCGAAGCGATGATGCAGGTGCGCCGCGAGCTGGGCGACGATGCGGTGATCCTTTCCAGCAAACGCATCGGCAACAGACTGGAGATTCTGGCGGCCGCATCCGATGCGGTGCAGGCGCTGGTCGAGGCGAGCGAGAAGCGGCCGGCGCGCGCCGAAGCGCCCGAGGCGCGTCCGAGCGAAGCCGCGCGTCCGAAGGTCGAATCGTTCCAGGACTATCTGCGCCGGCAGTCGCAGGCCGATCCGGGCCGCGCGGCTGTGCGCAGCGCGCGGGTGGCCGATGTGGCGATGTACGAGGATGTCGCCCACATCGACGACGACGGCGAGGACGAGGCGCCGGCTGCCGCCGCCGCGGACCGCAGACCGCGCGCGCCGCGTGAGCCGGCGGCGGC
>DATLZG010000017.1:0-2437 GCA_035574095.1 Burkholderiaceae bacterium
TGAGCGTCACCGCGTCTTCCAGGCTGGGGAAAAAGTAATCGCACCACTGCACCGCGGCCGCGGTCAGCGCGCGCGCTCGCGCCAGCGGCCACAGCTTCAGCCGCAGGTTGGAGTCGAACGCGATGCGGGCGCCGCCCGCGCGCGCGGCCTCGAACGCCGCCAGCACCGCGTCGCAGGCGGAGGCCGAGATGGCCATGCTGATGCCGGAGGCGTGCACGAAGCGCGCCCGCGCCAGCAGATCGCGCGGCAGATCCTGCGGCCGCAGGCGGCTGGCCGCCGAGCCGGCGCGCAGATAGCTGAACACGTGCCCCTGGGCGCCGTGCGTGACGAAGTACACGGCGGTATGCGCCTGCGCATCGACCGTCACGGCGCGCGTATCCACCCCTTCGCGCTCCCACAGCGCGAGGAACATGCGGCCGAACTCGTCGTCGCCGACGCGCGTCACGTAAGCGGTGCGCGCCCCCAGGCGCGCGGCGGCGATGATCATGTTGGACGTGTCGCCGCCGAAGCCCTGCAGGTAGTTCGCCTCGCCCGGGCGTGTCTGGTTGAACTCGATCATCGGCTCGCCGATGGCAACGATGTCGATGGCGCTCATGACCTTGGCGTTGCGTGTTCGTTGTTGTGGGGCGGCGCCAGCTCCAGGTAGCGCCGCGCCGAGCGCACGACGGCCTCGCGGTCGCCGGCGCGCAGCGCCGCGACGTCCAGCAGCGCGTTGCCCACGCCGACCAGCGCCGCGCCGGCAGTGAAGTAGGCGGGCAGGTTGGCCGCATCGATACCACCGGTCGGGCACAGCGCGAGGTGCGGAAACACCGCGTGCAGCGCGGCGACGTGCGGCGGGCCGCCGCTGGCGGCCGGAAAAACCTTGACGATGTCCGCGCCCTCTCGTTGCGCGGCCAGCACCTCGGTCGGCGTAAACGCCCCGACCAGCGCCGCCCGCCCGGCTGCGCGCGCCATGGCCGCCAGCCCCGGCACTACGCCGGGCGAAACGAGATAGGCGGCGCCGGCGTCGATGCAGGCGCGCGCGGCCTGCACGTCGAGCACGGTACCGGCGCCGACCAGGCAAGCCGGGTCCGCGCGCGCCAGCTCGGCGATCAACTCGACCGCTCCCGGCGTGGTCAGCGTGATCTCCACCGTGCCGAAACCGGCCGCGCGCAGGCAGCTCACCGCGCGCAGCGTCAGCTCCGCCGTCGCCAGCCGCAGCACCGGGATCACGCGCTGCGCGATCAGTCGGGCGCGGATCGGCGCCGCGGCGGATTCCGGGGCCGCCCGAAAATGCGCCGCGGTCACGGCAGCAAGACGGTCGATCCGGTGGTCTTGCGGCTCTCCAACGCGCGATGCGCGGCCGCCGCCTCGGCGAGCGGAAAGCGTTGGTCGATCTCCACCTTGATCTTGCCGCGCGTGATCAGGTCGAACAGCTCGGCCGCCGATTCTTCCAGCTTCTTGCGTGGCGTGATGTGATGGGCGAGCGTGGGCCGCGTGACGAACAGCGAACCCTTCTGCGCCAGGATGCCCAGATTCACACCGGTCACCGGTCCCGACGCGTTGCCGAAGCTCACCATCAGGCCGCGCATCTGCACGCAGTCGAGCGATTTCTCCCACGTGTCCTTGCCCACGCCGTCGTAGACGACCGGGCACTTCTCGCCCTTCGTCAGCTCCAGCACGCGCGCGACCAGATCCTCCTTCGTGTAGTCGATCGTCGCCCAGGCCCCGTGCTTTTTCGCCAGCGCAGCCTTTTCCGGCGAGGACACGGTGCCGATCAGCTTCACCCCCAGCGCCCGCGCCCACTGGCAGGCGATCAGGCCCACGCCGCCCGCGGCGGCATGGAACAGGATCGTCTCGTACCCCTGCAGCCGGTAGGTCTGCCGGAACAGGTATTGCACGGTCAGCCCCTTCAGCATCACGGCGGCCGCTTCCTCGAAGCCGAGCTTGGCGGGGATCTTCACGACCGTCGCCGCCGGCATCACGCGCAGATCCGCGTAAGCGCCTATCGGGCTTTGCGGATAGGCGACGCGGTCGCCTTCCTTCAGGAACTTCACGTTGCTGCCCACCGCCTCGACCACGCCGGCCGCCTCGTTGCCGATGCCGTGCGGCAATGGCGCCGGATACAAACCGGTCCGGTAGTAGGTATCGATGTAATTCAATCCGATCGCGTGCTGACGGATCCGCACCTCGTCCGGCCCCGGATCGGGAACATCGACTTCCACCAGTTGCATCACCTCGGGGCCGCCGTGTTGTTCGACCCGAATCGCTTTCGCCTTCATTTGCCTCGTCTCCTCTCTCTCAGGCAGCTTTGCGCGACAAGACCCACACGCCGGCGAGCACGAACGCGGTGCCGGCCACCTGCCAGCCCGAAATCGCCTCGCCGAGAAAGACGTAGCCGAGCGCGATCGTCGCGATCGGCCCCACCATGCCGGTCAGCGCGACGTTGCCGGCGCCG
>DATLZG010000018.1:0-3098 GCA_035574095.1 Burkholderiaceae bacterium
CCGCCGCGCCGTGCACCGCGCGTGCGGCATCCGACGCCAGAAACACGATCACGTCCGCGAGCGCCTCGGGGGCGACCCAGCGCTTGGGGTCCGCATCCGGCATCGCGGCGCGGTTCTCCGGCGTATCGATGATCGTCGGCAGCACGCAGTTGACGTTGACGTTTCTCTCGCGCAGCTCCAGCGCCATCGTCTCGGTCAGGCGGATCACCGCGCTTTTCGCCGCGACATAGGCGCCCATCAGCGCCGCGCCTTTAAGCGCCGAGGCGGCGCCGACGTTGACGATCTTGCCGCCGCCGGCGGCGAGCATCTGCGGCACCACCGCGCGCACGGTGTTGAGCAGCGTGCGCATGTTGATGTCGAGCAGGAAGTTCCAGGTCGCGTCGGTGGTCTCGTGCACCGCTTCGCCCATGCGAAAGCCGCCGGCGATATTGGCCAGCACGTCGATGCGGCCGAAGCGCTGCGCGGCGCGCGCGATCGCGGCCTGCGTCTGCGCCGCATCCAGCAGGTCCGCCGCGACGAGCAGGCGCCGCGATTCATCGCCGGGGTAAACCTTGCGCAGCAGGTCCTCGCTGCGGTCGATCAGCGCCAGATTGGCGCCGCGCGCGGCGAAGGCGGCGGCCACCGCGCGCCCGAGGTTGCCGGCGGCGCCGGTGACGACGACGGTGCGGTCGGCGAACTCCATCGCGGCTCCTTTCAGTTCGTCTTGCGGCGCGCGGCGTGGTATGCGCCGGTGCCGCGCGTCAGCACGCGGTCGGTCGGCAGCACGTCGCCCGGCTCGAACTCCGGTTGCCCTCTGACGCGCTCGTAGATCGGTCCGAAGTCGATGCGGGCCAGTTCCAGCAGCTCGTCGAGGTTGCGCAGCACGAAGTAGGTCTCCTGGAAGTCGTCGATCCGGTAGCGCGTGCGCATCACGCGTTCCAGATCGAACCCGATGCGGTTCGGCGACGCATCGTCGATCGCGAACACGCTTTCGGCGTAGGAGGAGGCGATGCCGGAACCGTAGATGCGCAGGCCGCCGTTCTGTTCGACCAGCCCGAACTCCACCGTGTACCAGTACACGCGCGCGAGCTGCGGCAGCACGCCGAGCCGCTGCGCGCGCAGGCCGCCAACGCCGTACGCCTGGATGTAGTCGGCGATCACCGGGTTCATCAGCATCGGCACGTGGCCGAACACGTCGTGAAAGACGTCCGGTTCCTCTAGATAGTCGAGCTGTTCGGGCTTGCGGATGAAGTTGCCGGCGGGAAACCTGCGGTTCGCCAGATGCTCGAAGAACACTTCGTCGGGAACGAGTCCGGGCACCGCGACCACCTGCCAGCCGGTCGCCTTCGTCAGGACGTCGGACAAGCGCCGGAAGTCGGGGATCTCGTCCGCCGTGATCGGCAGCGCCTTCATGCCGGCGACGAACTCGTCGCAGGCGCGTCCCGGCAGAAGTTTCGTCTGCCGCTCGTAGAGGACCTTCCAGGTCGCGTGCTCCTCGGCGCTGTAGTGCTCCCAGCCCTGGTCGATCGTCCAGTCGGGGCTGGCGGGCCGGCCGGCTTCGCCGGCCGCCAGGCCGTGCTTCGTGGCCTGCGGGTACTGCATCATGGTTCGGCCTCGCAGTAAGCGGCGTCGATCGCGCGCGCCAGCTCGAAATCGCGCTCGGTCAGGCCGCCGGCGTCGTGCGTGGTCAGGGCGATCGTCACGCGGTTATAGACATTGCTCCACTCCGGGTGATGGTTGCGCTTTTCGGCTTCCAACGCCACGCGCGTCATGAACGCGAAGGCGTGCACGAAATCGGGGAAAACGAACTCGCGCACGATCGCGCGCCGCGCTTCGTCGTGCCGCCAGTGCGGCACCGTCGCCAGCGTCTTGCGAACGTCCATCAAGCCTCCCGAGCGGGCAGCACGGTGCCCGCGCAGTCGCCGAAGCCGATGCGGCGGAATCCCGGCCGCTCGCAATACGCGCGCAGTATCACGGTGTCGCCGTCCTCCAGGAACGTGCGCGTCTCGCCGTTCGGAAGCTGAAGGGGCCGCTTGCCGCCGGCGGTCAGCTCCAGCAGAGAGCCGCCCTGGTCCGGCGTTGGACCGGAGATCGTGCCCGAGCCCAGCAGATCGCCGGGCCGCAGGTTGCAGCCGTTGACCGTGTGATGCGCCACGAGCTGCGCGACCGTCCAGTAGGCGTCGCGCAAACTGGAGCGCGTCAGCCGCTGCGGCGCTGTGATGTGCGGCGTTTGCAGCCACACTTCGAGCGCGATATCGAAGGCGCCGTGCGCGCGGTTCGCGGGCGAATCCAGATACGGCAGCGGTTGCGGGTCGCCGGTTGGCCGCTCGAACGGAGCGCGAAACGGCTCCAGCGCCTCCGGCGTCACGATCCACGGCGAAATCGTGGTGGCGAAGCTCTTCGACAGGAACGGCCCCAGCGGCTGGTACTCCCAGGCTTGCACGTCGCGCGCGCTCCAGTCGTTCAGCAGCACCAGGCCGAAGACGTGTTCTTCCGCGCGCGCGATCGGAATCGGCTCTCCGAGCGCGTTGCCGCGGCCGATGAAGATGCCCATCTCCAGCTCGTAGTCGAGGCGGCGCGTCGGCGCCAGCCAGGGCTGCGGCGCGTCGGCGGGCTTGATCTGCCCGCGCGGCCGGCGAAACGGCGTGCCGGAGGCAACGATCGACGAGGCGCGGCCGTGATAGCCGATCGGCACCCACTTGTAGTTCGGCAGCAGCGGATTGTCCGGGCGGAACAGCGCACCGACCGCGGTCGCGTGGTGGATGCCGGCGTAGAAGTCCGAGTAGTCGCCGATCGCGCACGGCAGCCCCAGCTCCACTTTGGACTGCGGCACCAGCGCCGGCGCGAAGCGCGCCTGGTCGGGGCTGCCGCGCCGCAGTCCGCGCGAGGCGGCCAGCCGGATCGCGCGCCGTCGTTCGGGGCCTTCACCCATCAAGGCGTTGATGTCCTGCGAATCCACGAGCCCCGCGGCCTGCAGATCGAGCACCTGATCGCCGATCGCGACGCCGATGCGCCACGGCGCACCGGGCGCGGTGCGAAAGCGGCCGAACGGCAGGTTCTGCAGCGGAAAGTCGGTCGTCGGGTCGTTGGCCGACTCGACCCAGCTCGCCAGCGCCGGG
>DATLZG010000019.1:0-2244 GCA_035574095.1 Burkholderiaceae bacterium
CGACATGGTGCGAGAAGCGGCCGTGTTCGCACCCGCCGACCGCATCATGGTCGAAACCGACGCGCCGTATCTTTCGCCCGAACCGGTGCGTAAGATCCGCGTGTGCGAGCCGGCATTCGTGGCGTACACGGCGCGCCGTCTGGCGGAGCTGCGCGGCGCGGCCTTCGAGGCGTTCGCGTCGCAGACTACGACCAACGCGGAGCGGTTCTTCGGCCTGGTCCCCCGTTGACGGCGCGTCACAGCGAGTCGCGGCGGACCGCCTTGCCCGACGTCGCGTGCAACGCGGAGTTCGCCGAGGCGCGGGCGGGGCTCGGAGAGTCTTGCGTTTGAACGTCGTCGGTCACGCAAGTCCGACACTACAGTAGGAGTCGCAATGAGCATCAGCCTGGTCACCGGCGGCGCGGGGTTCATCGGTTCGCACATCGTGCGGCGGCTGCTCAAGGACGGCAAGCAGGTGCGCGTGCTGGATGATTTCAGCACCGGCCATCGGCACAACCTCGCCGAAGTCGAGCGACACATCCACCTGGTAGAAGGCGACATCCGCGATCCGGACGCGGCCCGAAGTGCCTGCCGCAACGTGGACGTGGTCTACCACCTGGCGGCCCAGGGCAGCGTGCCCAAGAGTGTGGACGACCCCTTCGCCGCGCACGACCGCAACATCACCGGCACGCTCAACATGCTGCTCGCCGCGCGCGACGCCGGCGTGCGGCGCTTCGTCTACTCCTCGAGCAGCTCGGCCTACGGCGAGACGCCCACGCTGCCGAAAGTCGAGTCGATGAAGCCCGACCCGCGCAGCCCCTACGCCGTCAGCAAGCTCGCGGCCGAGCAATATTGCAGCGTCTTCGCCTACTGCTACGGAATGCAGACCATCTCGTTGCGCTACTTCAACGTCTTCGGCCCGCGGCAGGACCCGAACAGCCAGTACGCCGCGGCCATCCCCGGCATCCTGAAGCGCATGCTGCGCGGCGAGCGGCCGATCATCTACGGCGACGGCGAGCAGAGCCGCGACTTCTGCTACGTCGACAACGTCGTGCAGGCCAACCGGCTGGCGGCCGAAGCGGCGCGGCTCGGCGGCGAGGCGGTGAACATCGGTTGCGGCGAGCGAACGACACTCAACGAGATCATCAGGCTGATCAACGAGCACCTGGGCACGCGGCTTCAGCCGGATTACCAGCCGCCGCGGGCCGGCGACGTCAAGCACAGCCTGGCGTCGATCGACGAGGCGCGGCGCGTGATCGGCTACGAGCCGCAGGTTTTCTTTGCCGAGGGCTTGAAGCGTTCGATCGCTTGGTTCAAAGAGAACCTGTAGCCGCGCGGAGCGTCGAGTGCCGCCGCGGCGCGTGACGGCTGTGTCAGGACATCTTCGTTCGTGGGGTGATTCGGAGCGCGAGGGTGGCCCGGGAGCGGTGACGGGAATCGAGATTATGGTCGTCGGGAAATGTCGGCACGTCGCAAATTCGCCTTGACTAGGGGCGATAAGCGGGCAACAATAATGACAGTAAGAGGGGCGCGTATGCGACACACATCCGCAGACCGCAGACCGCAGACCGCAGACCGCAGACCTTCGTAGTTCCAGCGGTCGTGTTGCTGACGGTTTCGCTTCTCCGTGTACCGTACGTGAGCGCGCAGTGTAACGACCTCGGCGGACCTCTGACGAAGTGTCTGGCTGACTTGGACGACAACTGCACAGTAGACCCCAACGACCTGTCGATACTGCCGAGCGATCTGGGATGCGCCAACGGATGCTGCGCAGGCGACGTGAACCTCGACGGCAAGACGGACGCGTCCGATCTGGGCTTGTTGCTCTCCGAGATAAACACGTGCATTGGTCCCCGTCCAATTCCTCTCTTCGCACCGAGCGCGATCGGGTTCCCAGTCGGCATTCGCGGGACATCCTTCGCGGACGTGGATGCGGACGGCTGGCCGGATGCGGTGGTCTTCATGCCGCAGGGCAATCCGAATCGTCGGCGCCTGTACGTCAACCGCTTGCAGGCTGAAGGCGTCTGGCGGCAAGCCTGCATCCCGTCGGAGACTTCGGCCACTTCCATGGACTATGGCGTTGTGCTCGGGGACTACAACAACGATGGATATCCCGATTGCGTGAACGAGCCGTACGAGAGCACCACTCCGCCGAGCGAACCGGGCGAGTTCCTCTTCATGGTTAACGCGGGGTGCAACTCAACGCTCTGCAGCGGCGCCTGCACCACATGCAACGCTGCGATCCTGCGAATGCTGTCCGCCGCT
>DATLZG010000020.1:0-3905 GCA_035574095.1 Burkholderiaceae bacterium
GCAGCAGGGAGGCTGACATGCCGGTCGCCGCCGTTCCCAAGTACCTGGGCGCCGACTTCAAGAGCGCTTCACCCGGCATGCGATTTGGGATGTATCTAAAGCTGTGGGGCATCAATCGCCGCAGCCAGGAACTGCTTTGGAAGACATACGACGTCGGCTACGAGATCCGCGGCAAGGAGGGGAAGGAGCGCGAGGTTAATTACGAGAACAAAACATCTGCTCTGTCAGAAGCGAAGCCTCTGGGTAAGAGCGACAAAGAAGCCCTGCAAGCGGTGGTGGCGCGCCAATCGAGGCTCGCCCAGAGCCTAGCCAGTGAGTCAGTACTACAGCTCGACGCCCAGGCAGCCGCGCCGTTCACCACCGGCCTGGGCAACGAACATCCGCTGGAAAACGGCTTTTCCTTCCTCTGGCCGTACGGGCTGCCGTACCTGCCGGGCAGCGGGGTCAAGGGCGTGCTGCGGAACGCAGCCCAGGAGCTAGCCGCCGGCCTTTGGGGCGACGGCCGTGGCTGGGGCGACCAGACTTTTTACCGGGTCAACGTCGGCTCCGAGCGCAAGCCGCGGTGGGTCGATCTGTCCATCATCGACGTGCTGTTCGGCCGGGAGCCGCCGCCAGGCTCTAGCGATCACGTGCGCGGCGCCTTAACGTTCTGGGACGTGATCCCACAGATCGCCGGTGACAGCCTGCTGGTGGAGATTATGACGCCGCATCAAAGCCATTACTACCAGAAGAGGCAGGAGCCGAAGAGTGGCGACAGCGTCTCGCCCCACGATTCCGGTCAGCCAAACCCAATCGCATTCCTGACCGTGCCGCCCGGCTCGACCTTCCTGTTCCATGTGGTTTGCGACGAGCCGCACCTCAAGCGTCTGACGGCGAATCGTCTTCCAGATGCCCCGGATCTGCTCGGCGAAGGCGCGCTGCACTGGAAGGCGTTGCTGACGCGCGCGTTCGAGCACGCGTTTCAGTGGCTCGGTTTTGGCGCGAAAACCGCGGTTGGCTATGGGGCGATGCGGGTGCACGCGGACAGCGGCAGCCACGAGTCTCAGCAGGCGGTACCAGGCGGCAGCGGAGGCCGCGGGGCGGCAATCGAATCCGCGCGCACCGAGGTCTGGGAAAACGCCAACCTCAGCTGGAAGCCGGGGCCGCAAGAGCTGACGGCGTCCAAGGAAGGCAGGGGCAGAGCGACGGTCAAAGGTGCGGCGCAAGCCGCGAAACTATTTGCCGATCCCGCTGCTTTCGAGCGGCTTCAGAGAAAGCGCGAGGTCAAGAACGTGCGTGTCGAGGTCCGAGTCGACGGTAACCATGTCAGCCTGACCCGCATACTGAACTAAATGCAACCAACGGGTCATCTTTGCAGCGAAGGTTCGGCATTGGACCTCATACCGCCAGTCTTGACATCAGGCGCGCGCTTGCCGCTCGCCCGCTATCGCTTTCTTTTCCGCATGCGCGAGACGCTACGGCTGCCGGATTTCGCCGGCTCGCTGCTGCGCGGCCAGTTCGGCTCCGCGCTGCGGCGCACGGCCTGCATCACCAAGGCAAAGACGTGCACCGGCTGCCCACTGCTTGCGACCTGCCCGTACCCTTCGATCTTCGAGACCCCCGCGCCGGCCGCACACGAGCTGCAGAAGTTCAGCGCGGTGCCCAATCCGTACGTGATCGAGCCGCCGCCGCTCGGCACGCGTACGGTCGAGGCTGGCGCTACGCTCGCCTTCGACATGGTGCTGATCGGCCGCGCCCTCGATCAATTGCCGCTGATCGTCTACGCGCTGACACGCGCGCTGCGCGAAGGGCTCGGTACAGAGCGCGCGCGCGGCGAACTGCAGGACGTGCAGTGGGAAGGTGCGGAAGGTTTCGAGTCGGTGTGGGACGCGGCCGCCGCGAGTGTGCGGCCGCATGCGCCGGCTCTCGAGGTGCCCGCATTCGAGAGAGTCGCGCAGGCGCAGCTCGAGATCGCCACGCCGCTGCGTCTGCAGGACAACGGCCGGCCGCTGCGGCCCGATGAGTTGTCGCCGCGCAAGCTCGTGACCGCGCTGGTGCGCCGCGCCGGGCTGCTGTTCGAGTTCCACGCCGCCCGCCCCGGCCTCGGCGCGCAGGCTTCGCTGCTGGCGCGCCACGCCGAGACGCTCGCCGACACGCGCGATCTGACATGGCACGATTGGTCCCGCTACTCGTCGCGGCAAAAGCAGTCGATGACGCTGGGCGGCGTGCTCGGGACGTGGACCTTGCGCGGCGACTTGGCGCCGCTGCTGGCGTGGCTGTGGCTCGGCCAGTGGCTGCACGCGGGCAAGAACGCGACGATGGGCACGGGCCGCTACGCTCTGCAGTTGCCGCGCGGCGCCGCGGCGTGAGGGAAGGCGCCGGTGTGAAGACCCAGATCCTGCTCGTTTCGGCGCAGGCGGCGCCGAACCTGCTCGCGGCGGCGGACGCCGAGTTGAAGCCCGAGTGCGCCGCGCTCGTGGTCTCGGAACCGATGCAGGCACGTGCGGCGGCGCTCGCGCGGGTGCTCACTGAGCTCGGCGTGACCGTCCGGCAGCATCGGCTGCGCAACGAGCACGACCCGAGCAAGATTGCCGAAGATCTTCTGAACTGGTTCTCTTCGCTCGAAGGCGAGGACGTCTACCTCAATCTGACCGGCGGCACCAAGCTGATGGCGCTGACCGCGCTCGCAGTGGCCGAGACCGCCAACTGGAGGTGCTTTTACGTCGACGTCGACACCGATCAGGTGATTTGGCTGGGGCGCGATGCGCCGCCGCCGCGCAAGCTCAACGAACAGGTCCGCCTGCGCCACTACCTGGCCGCGTATGGCATCGTTCTCGACGGTGAGTTGCAGCGGCGCGAACCGACGCCATCGCAGCTTGCATTCGTGCAAGAGCTTTTGGCGTACTACGAGCAATATCTCCCCGCGCTGCCGTTGCTCAACGAAGCGATGGATCGCGCCGAGGACAACCGATCGCTGGACATTGAACTGACTGACGCCGAGGCCGATTCCAAGTCTTTCGGCCGTCTGCTCGAGATGGCGCGGCAGCAGCGCATGGTGATGCTCGACGGAAGGCGGCTCCGGATCGAGAGCGAGGCAACCCGCTCCTTTCTCAAGGGCGGCTGGCTCGAGCAGCACGTCTTCGCCACGTTGGCGCAGCTTCACGGCGTCCTGGGCCTGCGGGATCGCGCCGTCAACGTGAAGGTGCGCCACAACGACGTCGGCAACGAACTCGACGTCGCCTTTCTGCACCGCAATCGGCTGCACGTCATCGAGTGCAAGACAGGGAACCTGCGCGTCAACGATGGCGCCCGCGCCAATGACGCGCTGTTCAAGCTGGCCGAGAACACGCGCCGGCTCGGTGGCCTGGCCACCCGCGCAATGCTCGTCAGTTATCGGCCGCTGCGTGACAGCGAACTGCGTCTTGCGGAGCTGCTGCAAATCGAGGTCGTGCACGGTCGCGAGGTAGCGCGGCTGCGGGAAAAGCTGCGCGCCTGGTGCGGCGCCCGTTGATCCGCCGCACGCTCGCCCGCAAGCTTGCCGTTTCGGCACGCGGGCGCGGTCCGCCCGATACTGCGCGTATCGCAATCGATGCTGACCGTCCGCATGCTCACCGACCGCGACCTGTACCTCGCCGCGTACGACGTCGCCGCTCCGCGGCGACTGCGCGCGGCGCTGGACCTGGTGCGCGGCTACGCCACCGGCGGCCAGTACTCGGTGCACGAATGTTGGCTCACTGCGGCCGAGCGCGCCCAACTGATCGCGGACGCCGAATCGATCCTCGACCCTGAGGAAGACCGTTTGCTGCTGGTGCGGCTCGACCCGCGCGGCGCGGCCATCACGCTTGGCGTGGCGCAGCGACCGGCCGATCCATCCTGCTTCTATGTCGAGTGAGGCGCGATGAGCACGCTCGTTCTGGACAAACCGG
>DATLZG010000021.1:0-2175 GCA_035574095.1 Burkholderiaceae bacterium
AATGGCGTGGCGCCGAGCGCGCCGGCTGCCTCGAGCGCGGGCAGCACCAGGGAGAACGAGGTCGCCGCCAGCATCACGCCGGCGCCGAAGCCGAGCATGCCGTCGGCCAAGGGCAAAGCCACACGGCGCAGCGCCAGCGCCGTCAACGCGCCGCCGGCCGTGGCGACGGAGGCGGCCAATCCCAGCCAGACCGCACGTACGACCGGAACGCTGGCCGCCGCCGCCTCGGCGAGCAGCGGAACCAGCAGGCCGATCGCGGCCGCCAGCACGGCAAACGCGCCGATCGCGCCGAGCAGCGCAGAGGCGGGGGATTGGGCGCGCAAGGTCGACATCGCTCGTCCGTCGTCGCCGCGTAAGCGCGGCGCGGTGAAAATTGTGGGCGCGCGGCGCGCTTTCAAGCAATCGATTGTTCCGCTTGCTGCGATTTACGCTGTCGATCACCGAACCGGGCGCGCGGGACGCGCGCGACGCCCGCGGCCGGCGGCGGGCATCTACACTGTGCCCGTTATCGATCTGCCAAAGAACCGGGGCGCCGCGATGTACGAATCGATGAGCTTTGCACTCGAATTGCAGCAGGTGCAGGACTTCGAATTCCGGGTCAAGTTCGACTGGCCGAATGTGCCGGAACTGAAGCTCGACGAACCCGCGCCGCTCGGGCGCGCGTCCGGCCCGAACGCGGCACGGCTGATCGCCGCTGCGGTCGCCAACTGCCTGTCCTCGAGCCTGCTGTTCTGCCTGCGCAAGTTCAAGCAAGCGCCGGGGCCGCTGCGTGCGGAAGTGCGAGGGGAGCTGAAGCGCAACGAGCGCGGACGGCTGCGCATCGGGCGCTTCGACGTGACGATACGGCTGGCCGAGCCGGCGGCGGCGATCGCGCATTTCGACCGCTGCCTAGCGCAGTTCGAAGATTTCTGCGTGGTGACCGAGAGCGTGCGGCACGGCATTCCGGTCGGTGTGCGCGTGGTCGATGCCAACGGTGTCGAAGTGTTTGGCGGCGGTGAAGGCGACCGGCCGACGACGGCACCGTAGTGCGTTCTGCAACAAGAACTGGATCGCGGCCCTGCCGATTGCGCGCTTCCACTTCCGCCGCGGCGCTTGCCACTTGAGATCGCACCGACGGGATGATCGTCGGGGCTACGCGCCTTAACCGCGTTTCGCTGCCGTCTGCAAAGGGCGATCGGTATATTCGATCGGTCCTTGCGCTGCCAATCGCGATGCCGATCCCGACCGAAGTCAGCAGGACGAACCACGACATGCGCGCCCGCCGCTGCGGCATCCGCCCACGTCTGCAGGAGGGCCGCGTGCGCCATAGCGTCAGGCGACGATCCGCGCCGAGGATCCGAAGAAGTTCGCGCTGTTCTGCGGACGCGATGCAGACCCTGACCGGGCTCTTCGCGCGTCGGTTCGTCGGCCGCCCGCTGCCCTTTGTGCGCAAGGCGGGCAGTTTCGGCCTTGTGGCGGCGTTCGCCCCGTCGGTGCTGCCGTTGCTGGCGCTCGCGTTCGCGCAGCGGCAGAGCCTCTCCTGCCCGGCAGTCACCTGATGCGTGCCTGTTTCGTGTTGGCGGCGGCGCTCGCGACGGGCTGGCCGGACGCGGCGCTGGCGGCGATCGAAGGCACAACCGGCACGCCGTGGTGGGTCTGGTCGCTGGGGCTGTTCTGCGTCTGCTTTCTGCTCGGCATCGTCGCCGTGCCGGCCGGCGTGGGCGGCGGTGTGCTGTTTGTGCCGATCGTCGGCGGCTTCTTTCCGTTTCACATCGATTTCGTGCGCGGCGCGGGTCTGCTGGTCGCGTTGTCCAGCGCGCTGGCCGCCGGCCCGGCGTTGCTGCGCTCGGGGTTGGCCGACCTGCGACTCGGGTTGCCGCTCGCACTGGTCGGGTCGGTGACCTCGGTTCTGGGGGCGATGCTGGGGCTGGCGCTGCCAGGGGACTTGGTGCGCGTGGCGTTGGGCTTCACGATACTTGGCATCGTCGCGGTGACGATGCTCGCCAGGCGCTCGGAGTATCCGCAGGTGGCCGCGCCAGATGTACTAGCAGCCCGGCTCGCCATTCGCGGCGCGCTGCACGATCCGGCGCTCGGACGCGAAGTTGCCTGGACCGTCCACCGCACGCCGGCGGGCATCGTCACCTTCGCGTTGATCGGCGTGCTGGCTGGGATGTTCGGGCTGGGCGCCGGCTGGGC
>DATLZG010000022.1:0-11546 GCA_035574095.1 Burkholderiaceae bacterium
CGGCTCGGGTCCTTGGCTGCCGCCAATGGTCCCCCTCGCCGCGCCTCGCGCTGCATCCCCAGGCACCCCCGCCGCGGCCGCCGCGGATTTCGAGATGGGTTCTAGCCCCGCCCTCGACGGGCGCATCCGCGCCGCTTCCCGCACAATGCGCGCTCCGCAGTTCCCGCCATCCTGCTTGGACGCCGCGCTCGTCTGGTTTCGCCGCGATCTGCGCCTCGCCGATCACGCGGCCCTTTATCACGCGTTGAAGGCCGCGCGCCGTGTCTACTGCGCGTTCGTATTCGACCGCGCGATCCTCGATCCGCTGCTCGCCGAAGGCTGCACGGCCGATCGGCGCGTGGCGTTCATCCGCGCCAGCCTGGTCGACCTGGACGCCAAGCTACGCGCGGCCGGCGGGGGCCTGATCGTGCGGCATGGCTTCGCGACCGAGGAGATTCCCCGCCTGGCGGCCGCACTCGGCGTCGCTGCGGTGTTCGCGAACCGGGACTATGAGCCGGACGCGATCGCGCGCGACGCGCGGGTGCAGGCGGCGCTCGCCCGCGACGGCCGCGCGCTGCATCTGTTCAAGGACCAGGTGATCTTCGAGCGCGACGAAGTCATGACCGCCAGCGGCGCGCCCTTCACCGTCTTTACGCCGTACAAAACCGCGTGGCTGAAGAGGCTGTCGGCGTTCTACCTGAAGCCGTACCCGGTCGAGCGCTATCTCGGCGCGCTGGCGCCGCCGCCGCATACGGCCGCCATTGCGCCGCTGCAGGAGATGGGCTTCGCTCCGACCGAGCTGCCGCTGGCGGCCGGCGAATCCGGGGCGGCGGCGCTGTTCGAAGACTTCAAACTCCGCCTCGACGCCTACGCCGAGGCGCGCGACTTCCCGGCCCGCAAGGGACCGTCGTACCTGTCGGTGCATCTGCGCTTCGGCACGGTCTCGATTCGGGCCCTGGCCGCCTACGCACACGCGCGCAGCGCGCACTCGCCGGGGGCGGCGACGTGGCTGTCGGAGCTCATCTGGCGCGAGTTCTATCAACAACTGCTGTTCCACCACCCGCACGTCGTCACGCGTTCGTTCAAGCCCCAGTTCGACCGCATCGAATGGGATGACGATGAAGAACGTTTCGCCGCGTGGTGCGAAGGCCGCACCGGCTACCCGCTGGTCGACGCCGCGATGCTGCAACTGAACCGCACCGGTTACATGCACAACCGGCTGCGTATGGTGACGGCAAGTTTTCTGACCAAGGATCTCGGCATCGACTGGCGGCGCGGCGAGCGCTATTTCGCGCGCCAATTGAACGACTACGACTTGGCGTCGAACAACGGCGGCTGGCAGTGGGCCGCTTCCACCGGCTGCGACGCGCAGCCGTATTTTCGGATCTTCAATCCGGTGACGCAGTCGCAGAAATTCGATCCCGACGGACGCTTCATCAAGCGCTATCTGCCGCAGTTGGAGAACTTCACCGCGCAGGAGATCCACGCGCCCTGGCTGGTTTCGCGCGAACGCCAGCGCGAAGCCGGCTGCGTGATCGGAATCGACTATCCGGCGCCGATCGTCGATCACGCCGAAGCGCGCGCGCGCACGCTCGCGCGCTATGCCGTGGTCAAGCGCTGACGCGGCGTACGCGCACCGCAGCGAAGTACGCGAGTGCGCCGACCGCAGTCAGCACGATCAGCATCGCCACGGCGGCGTCGTAGCCGCCGGGCAATGCCGCCAGCGCCGCGGCGGCGATCGGACCCGCAGCGCGCGCGATCAGCCCAGGCGTGGCCAGCGCGCCCGTCACCGCGCCGTAGTGATCGCGCCCGTACAGTTCGACCGGAACGGTCCCGCGCACGATCGTGAGCGCGCCGTTGCCGGCGCCGTACAGGCACGCGAACGCGAGCAGCCAGGCGCCGCTGCCGTCGGCCACCAGCAACGCGACCAGCGCCAGCGGCGGCAGCAGTACGGCAACGCGCCCGACGTTGACCGCGCTCACGCGCGCGCCGACGGCGAACTCCGCGATGCGCCCGAGCACTTGCATCGGGCCGACGATCGCACCCACGCCGGCGGCGGCCGCCGGCGACAGCCCGTCGGCGCGCAGCAGTGCGATCAGGTGCACGCCGATCGCGGCGATCAGCAGCGCATTGGTCAGAAACGCCAACGCGAGCAGGTAGAAAGAGGGTTCGCGCAGCACCTCGGCGAGCGTGCGCGAAGTCGTCGCTGCACCCGACGGGTGCGCATCTTGTCCGCCGGCCGGCAACAGCCAGGCATGCAACGGAGCGCAGACGCACAGATTGATCGCGGCCAGCACGAGCAACGCATCGCGCCAGCCGAACGCCTCGATCAGCGCGGTGGTCAGCGGCCAGAACACCGTGCTTGCGAATCCACCGAACAGCGTGAGCAGCGTGATCGCACGGCGATAGCCGGCCGCGAACGCCTGCGTCACGACCGCGAACGCCGGTTCGTAGAGCGTCGCCGCCATCACCGCGCCCAGTCCGATCCAGATCGCATACAGCGCCGCGACGCTTTCCACGCGCGACAGCGCCGCCAGCAAAGCCGCGGCGGCCACCGAAACGGTCGATGCGCCGGCCGACGAGCGTCGCCAGCAGTCCGGACGTGAGCAGCGCCGCCGAGAATGCGCCGACCACCGTCGTCCGGTCCGCCCCCAGCGCCTGCTGCAGCGGATCGAGCAGCAGCGCGAACCCGTAGTAGATCGAGCCCCAGGAGACGATCTGCGTGACGCCGAGCGCGACGATCAGGCGCGCGCGGCCGCTTTCCGGCGCGGCGGGCGGCACGCTCATCGCGGGCGCGGAGAAAAAAACGCCCGCGGTTTGCGCGGGCGTTTCCGTTGCTTGGTGATGGAGGGAATGCCGGGCGCTCGTGCGCCCGGAACCGACATCACATGTCCATCCCACCCATGCCGCCCATGCCGCCCATGCCGGCGCCGGCGCCCTTCTCCTTCTCTTCGACGAGCTCGGCGACCATGGCGTCGGTGGTCAGGATCAGGCTGGCGACGGACGCGGCGTTCTGCAGCGCGGTGCGCGTGACCTTGGTCGGATCGAGCACGCCCATCTCGACCAGATCGCCGTATTCGCCGGTCTGCGCGTTGAAGCCGAAGTTGCCTTTGCCTTCGGCCACGCGGTTGACGACCACGCTCGGCTCATAGCCGGCGTTGGCGACGATCTGACGCAGCGGCTCTTCCATCGCGCGCAGCACGATCTTGATGCCGGCGTCCTGATCCGGGTTGTCGCCCTTCAGCTTGGCGATGGCCTGCTTGGCGCGGATCAGCGCCACACCGCCGCCGGCGACGATGCCTTCTTCCACCGCCGCGCGCGTCGCATGCAGCGCGTCTTCGACGCGGGCCTTCTTCTCTTTCATCTCGACTTCGGTGGCGGCACCGACCTTGATCACCGCCACGCCGCCGGCCAGCTTGGCCACGCGCTCCTGCAGTTTTTCCTTGTCGTAGTCGCTGGTTGCCTCTTCGATCTGCTGCCGAATGGCCTTGACGCGCGCTTCGATCGCCTTGGCGTCGCCGGCGCCGTCGATGATCGTGGTGTTCTCCTTCGCGATCTCGACGCGCTTGGCTTGGCCAAGGTCCTGCAACGTGGCCTTCTCGAGCGTCATGCCGGTCTCTTCGGCGATCACGGTACCGCCGGTCAGGATCGCGATGTCCTCCAGCATCGCCTTGCGACGGTCACCGAAGCCCGGCGCCTTGACGGCGCAGGTCTTCAGGATGCCGCGGATGCTGTTGACGACCAACGTGGCGAGCGCTTCGCCTTCGACTTCCTCGGCCACCACCAGCAGCGGACGGCCGGCCTTCGCGACTTGTTCGAGAATCGGGAGCAGATCGCGGATGCTGCTGATCTTCTTGTCGTGCAGCAGGACGTACGGGTTCTCCAGCACGCAGATCTGCTTGTCCGGATTGTTGATGAAGTACGGCGACAGGTAGCCGCGGTCGAACTGCATGCCCTCGACCAGGTCCAGTTCGTTGTTCAGGCTCTTGCCGTCTTCGACGGTGATCACGCCTTCCTTGCCGACCTTGTCCATCGCGTCGGCGATGATCTTGCCGATCTCCGGATCGGCGTTGGCCGAAATCGAGCCGACCTGCGCGATCTCCTTGCTGGTGGTGGTCGGCTTCGACAGCTTCTTCAGTTCCTCGACCGCGGCGTTCACGGCCTTGTCGATGCCGCGCTTCAGGTCCATCGGGTTCATGCCGGCGGCGACGTACTTCATGCCCTCGGTGACGATCGAGTGAGCGAGCACGGTCGCCGTCGTCGTGCCGTCACCGGCGGCGTCCGAGGTCTTGGACGCGACTTCCTTGACCATCTGCGCGCCCATGTTCTCGAACTTGTCCTTCAGTTCGATTTCCTTGGCGACCGAGACGCCGTCCTTCGTGACCGTGGGGGCGCCGAAGCTGCGCTCCAGCACGACATTACGGCCTTTCGGGCCGAGGGTGACTTTCACCGCGTTGGCCAGGATGTTGACGCCGCGCACCAGCTTGTGACGCGCATCGTCGCTGAACACTACTTGTTTAGCAGGCATAGAACGCTCCAGAAAAGATGCTCATGTCGCCGGCCGCGTAGCGGGGCGACGACCGTTGTCTTATCCCGTGATCACACCCATCAGGTCTTCTTCGCGCATCACGAGGTATTCCTCGCCTTCGACCTTCACGGTCTGGCCGGCGTACTTGCCGAACAGGACCTTGTCGCCGACCTTCACGTCGATCGGGATGAGCTTGCCGTTGTCATCCCGTTTGCCCGGACCGACGGCGATGACTTCGCCCTGATCCGGCTTCTCGGCCGCGTTGTCCGGGATCACGATGCCCGAGGCCGTTTTGCGTTCTTGGTCCAAGCGCTTGACGATCACGCGATCGTGCAATGGCCGAATTTTCATGAGGTCTCCTAGTGCAACTTGGTGATTCGACTGAGGAAAGCCGGTCGCGGTCGATATCAGCACTCGCCGCGATCGAGTGCTAATTGTATGGATTGGCCTTCGGACGTTCAAGACCAATGCCCCGGCTAAGGGGTGGGCGCGTCGCCCGACAAGGCGGCCTGCCGACCGGGCTAACCGCAATCCATGGCGCCAGCAACGCAAGCAAGCCCTGACATTCTTGCGAGAAGTGGCTCCGGATTAGACCCTCTCGGCGATTCAGAAACGCGCGGTGCGGCCGAGAATGTCTGCGGGGCGCCGTTCGGGCGCCGTGCAGGGATTTTCAGATGGAGCTGACGCTCAAAGGCCTTTCGCGCGCCGCCGACCGGACCGGACGCGAACACCCGCCGCGGGGAAAGAACGACTTCGTTCACTCCCGCCTCAGCTTCACCCGGCTCGAGATCCCGGAGGTCGAGGTCTTCGAGACGGCGGTCGCCTTCGCGCCGCACACCGACCCGCTGACCGCTCACGACGCTCTGGCCGCCGTGTTCGGCAAGAAGGCCGGCTTCGGCCACTTTCTGTTCCGTGCCGACAGTACGACGCCCGGCCGCTACTGGGTGCGGTCGGCCGAACCGTGGACACGCTGGCCGGACGGCGCTCTGAACGCGCTGGAGCCGCGCCGCCGAGTGATCCAACTGGCCGAGGGGCTCATGTATCACTTCAGCCTGAGCGTGTGCGCCGGCGAGGAGTTGCCCTCCGACACCGAGAAGCGCGTCGCGCCGTACGAGACCGCCGAGCGCGTGGCCGAGTGGTTTCGCGCCGCCGCGGCGGAGTTCGGCATCAAACCGCTGCTGGTCAACGTGGCGATGAACGCGCTGCGCTTCGGGCACGGCGGCCACCGTTACAGGATCCCCTACGCAGCGATCGACGGCGCGCTCGAAGTGGCGCACGCCGAGCGGCTGCGCCGGCGCATCCTGAAGGGTTTCGGCTACTACCGGCGCACGGGGCTGGGCCTGCTCGAACTGTCGCAGTAGCCCGACCGCGGGGCCTTGAGGACCGCTCCGCTGGCCCCATTGTTGCGCCCGGGGGCGACCGATGATCGATACGACGCATGACCGCTTTGCGCACGATGTGATCGAGGCATCGCGCGAGCGGCCAGTCCTGGTGGATTTCTGGGCACCGTGGTGCGGCCCGTGCCGTGCGCTGGGCCCGATGCTCGAGAAGCTGGAGCGCGACTACGGTGGGCGCTTTCGCCTGGTGAAGGTCAACTCGGATCAGAACCCGGAGCTGGCGGCGGAATTCCGCGTGCGCAGCATTCCGTACGTCGTCGCCTTCGTTGACGGCAAGGCGGTCGATTCGTTCGTCGGCGCCTTGCCGGAATCGCAATTGCGCGCCTTCATCGATCGCCTGCTGCCGAATCCGAGCGAAATCGAGCGCCGCAAGGCGGCGCAACTGGCGGCGGCGAACGACTTTACCGGTGCGGCCGCGGCGCTGCGGGCGGCCATCGCGCTGGACCCCGACAACGACGCCGCGCGGGCCGATCTGGTCACGCTGCTGCTGGACCGGATGCCGCCGCCAGTAGACGACGCCCGGCTGCGCGAAGCGGAAGAGGTGCTCGAGTCGGTCTCCCGCAAGCGGCAGGCGGAGCCGGAGTTCGCCGCGCTACGCACGCGCCTGGCGGCGCTGAGGGAAAGTGCTCGGCTGCCGTCGCGCCCGGTGCTGGAAGCGCGCATTGCCGCCAACGAAGGCGATCTGGAGGCGCGCTTGCAGTTGGCGCAGCGGCTGATCGCGGAGCGGCAGTTCGAGCCGGCGCTGGAGCAGCTGCTGGCGATCGTCGAGCGCGATCGCGCCTTCGGCGACGACATCGCGCGCAAGACGATGCTGTCGGTGTTCGAGTTGGCCGCCGGGCAGCCCGACCTGGTGGCGCGCTATCGGCGCCGGCTGTCCGCGGCGCTGCACCGCTAAGCCCCACCCGCGCGGAGCGAGGGCGCGGGTTCAGCTCGCGTTCATGAAGCCCAGGTCGGGCGAGAAGTTCTCGATGCCCGGCACGACCAAGGGCAGTTCGGTGGCGGATACGCCGAACCAGCGCGCCAGCGTCGCTGCGTACTGCACCACCGCGACCGACGGCAGTAAGTTGCCGCGCCCCACGTCCTCGGGACCGCCCAGCACCACCGTCGGGAAGGTGCCGTAAACGTCGCCGCCGCGGACCGCGCCGCCCACGACCAGGTGATGCGCTCCCCAGCCGTGGTCGGAGCCGTCGCCGTTCGAATTCAACGTGCGGCCGAAATCCGATGCGGTGAACAGCGTCACCTTGTCCGCGATGCCCATTTCGACCGTCGCGGCGTAAAAGGCACCGACCGCCTGCGAGATCGTCGACCACAAGGGCCCGTGGCCGTTGACCAACCCGCTGTGCTGGTCGAAGCCGCCGATGCTGACGTGAAACACCTGCCGGCGTGCCCCCAGCGCCGCGCGGGCGCCGATGATGCGAGCCACGTTGCGCAACTGGTTGCCAAGACCGGTGGTCGGAAACGCGGTCGTCAGCGCGACGTTGGCGAGCGCCGAATTCAATGCGGCCGCCGCATCGGCGGCGCGCCGGTTGATCGCGTTGTAATCCTTCTCGAAGGTGTGGTTGCGGTCGGCGGTGAGGATCGCGCGCACCGTGTTGCCGACGTTCTGGGCGCCGAACAGCGTCGCGCTGTTCAGCGCGTTGATCTGCACCGCGCCGTTGTTGCCGACTTGCATTTGCACGGTGCTGCGGCCGGACAGGAACACCGTGTTGCCGGACGCCGACATGCAGGTGAAATTTTGGAACTGGTTGGCGCCCGCGAACAGATCCCCGATCGAGCCGCCCCAACCGATGCGCGTGCCCTCGCGCGCGGTCGGCCCCGCCTGCCAGTTCACCTGCTGATCGTTGTGCGAGAACAGCGACGGCGGCAGCGGCACGCTGCGCGCGCGATACTGCGCGAGCGTGGTCGGCACGCGCAGCGTGCCGACGTTGGCGACCACCGCCACACGGCCGGTGTCGTACAGCGCCTTGATGCCCTGTTGGCTGGCGTTGAACGCCAGCCCCATCTCTGCCCGCATCGCGACCTGGCGCCCGGCGAGCGAGGCATTTGCCGGCGCGTTGATCGGCAGCAGGCTTGTCTGGGGCAAGGCGAGATTGGTGCGCGCCTGCGCGTACTGCTGATAGCCGGTGGCGTCGTACGGCACGATCGTGTTCGAGTGATCGTTGCCGCCGTACATGAAGACACAAACGAGCGCCTTGTAATCGGTCGGCGCCGACTGCGCGGCGGCGGCGCCGATCGACGCCAGGTTGATCGCCCACGGGGTGGCGCCGCCCGCGATCGACAGCGCCGACGCGGCGCGCAGGAATTGGCGGCGGGAAGCTCGGTTCGTCACGCTCGTCCTCCGGCCTATTTCTGCACCAGGAACTCGGGCGCCAGCATGGTCAGGAACAGCGCCAGATTGACGCGGTTCGCAGCGGCGTTGTTCGCGGTCGCCGGAATCGAGCTCACGGCGGCGCGGATCGCGGCGCGCGTCTCGGCGGCCAGCGAGTTGTAGGTCAGCATCAGATTGACGTGGTCGACCAGGCGGTCGACATCGGTTGCCAAGCCGCGGGCGGTCGTGGCCGCGATCCGGATGTCGGGCCCGCTCTGGCCCGGCGCGGTGGAGCCGAAGCCGTTGGCGATCCAGTTCTGCAGCGTGTTGGCGTAGGTCGCCACCGTCACTTCATTGGCGATCTGAAACTCCGGCGCGACCAGGTTCTTGGACGTCAGCGTCGTGTTCGGCGGTACATAGCCGGGACGATAGAAGTTGAACACCGACGGCGCGCGCATCGGCGTCTGCGCGAACTGATTGTCGATGTTGCCGATGCGGAACTGCTGCCCGGGGCTCTGCGAAGTCGCTTCGAACGCGCGCATCAGCGCCGCCAGCCGCAGCACCGGCTCGCGCAGCTTGCCCCAGTCCGGCGAGGCGTTCGGCGTGCGCGCTTCGGGATCGAGCAGTACGGCCGCCACGGTCGCTTTCATGTCGCCGCGCGCGCCGGAGCCCACCGTGTAATTGCCGCTGGCGGTGCGGTAACGGCCACTGGCGAAGGCCTCGGCGACGCGCCGCACGTACTGCGGGCTCGGGTTGCTGGTCACCATCCGCTGGATCAATTGTTTGCCGATGAACGGCGGCACGTTCGGGTGGTTGAACAACGTATCCAGCGCCGTACGCAGCGCCTGCTGGCCGTCGGTGCCCGCCGGTATCGTGACCGACAGAAAGGTCTTCGCGTCCGGCGAGTGATACTGGCGGTAGAACTGCATCGGGATCACGCGCCGCATCGGATCGGCCGGATTGCCGAAGAAGCGGCCGTTGGTCGGATCGGGCGCGCCTTCGTTGCCCCAGCTCCAGCCGGTGAAGACCTTGGCCAGGCCCCGGATGTCGTCCATGTCGTACGTGTCGACCGGCGCGCCGTCGACCAGCCGCAACGTGCCGTCCACGTTCAGTTCGAACAGCCCGATCGTGAACAGCTGCATCACCTCGCGCGCGAAGTTTTCGTCGGGCGTGCGGCCGTTGTCGCCGCGGTTGGCGAGCGACGTCAGGTACTGGCCCATCGCCGGGTGCGTGGACACCGCCTGCAGGATGTCGCGATAGTTGCCGAACGCGTTGTCGGCGAGCACGTCGAGGAACGAGGCGACCGTGTGCGGCGACTGCGCGAGCGCGTCGTCGGCGGCGGAAATCACGAGGATCTGCGACAGTGCGAACGCCACCCTCTGGCGCAACTGGTCCGGCGCCAACATCGCCTGGCGCCAGAACGAGTGGTAGAGCGGATCCATCGTGACCTGCGCTCCCGCCGGAACCGGCAGCGGGATCTGTGAGCGCACGTACTCCAGGTGCGTGCCGGTGGCGGCCCGCGACAGCGCGAACTGACGGTCGATCCAGTTTTCCAGGCCGATCGTCTTCAGCAGCGCGATGTCGGCCGCGGTCGCGCCGAAGGAAGCCTGCGCCATGAAACGGACCGCGCCCGCGTCGTCGGGGATCGTCGCCTGCGAAGTCGGAACCGCGTCGGTGGTCGAGTTGACCTTCTCACCCCCGCCGCAGGCGGCGAGAAGAAAGACGACCACCAAGCACCATCCGACGGCGAAGCACCGCTCACCAATCATTCGTTCCTCGCCCTCTTCTTCCTTTCGCCCGGCGCCGGCCACGCTTCGGGCGCCTCCCGGCACGACGACAGAGCCTAGAGAGAGGGTTCGGGACCGTCCATCGAACGAACGAACTACCCGCCTGCGGACGCGTGCCGGGAAGCGCCGCCGCTACAGGCCCTCGAGCGCCTGTGTCACGGCCGCCTGAGTCAGCAGCTCAGGCAACAACTTCGCCCCGCCGCGCCCGTCGTACAGCACGTACAGCGGCACGCCGTTGCGGTTGAAGCGTGCCAGTTCGCGCGTGATCTCGTCGTCGCGGTTGGTCCAGTCGGCGCGCATCAGCACGACGCGCTTGGCCGCGAACGCGCGCAACACGGCGTCGCTCGACAACACGAGCCGCTTGTTCGCCTGACAGGTCACGCACCAGGCGGCGGTGAAGTCGACGAACACCGGCTTGCCGGCGGCGAGTTCGCGCTCCATTGCGGCGCGGCTCCAGCGCTGCCAGTTCGCGTCCGCCGCGCTCGCAGTCCCGCCCTGCACCGCTTGCGCGTCGGCGACCGCTTGCGGTCCGGTGGCGACGAATACCGCGTAGATCGCGAGCGCCGCAGCGCCGGCCGCGACCCAGCGCGCCGCGCGCGCGCCGCGTTGCGCCAGCCCGAGGGCCCATGCGGCGAGCCCGAGCAGCACGAGCGCGGCGAGCGCGATGCCGACGCCGTCGGCGTCGATCTGTTGCGCCAGCACCCACAGCAGCCACACGCAGGTGGCGAACATCGGAAACGCCATCGCCTGCTTGAAGCGCTCCATCCACGCACCCGGACGCGGCAGGCGTGCCAGCAGCTGCGGAAAGATCGTCAGTACCAGGTACGGCGCCGCCATGCCGGCGCCCAGCATCGCGAATACCGACAGCGCCACCGGCGCCGGCTGCGTCATCGCGTAACCGAGCGCTGCGCCCATGAACGGCGCCGTGCAGGGCGCGGCGACGACGACCGCCAGCACGCCGGTGCCGAAGCTGCCCCGCAGCGAGTCGCGTGGCAGCGATGTCGCGAGGCGCGAGTTCGCGAGCCCCGCACCCCACGTGAACTCGAACGCCCCGAGCAGATTCAGCCCGATCAGAAAGAACAGCGCGGTGAGCGCCGCGATCACCGACGGCGTCTGCAACTGGAAGCCCCAGCCCAGTTGCGTGCCGCCGGCGCGCAGCGCGATCAGAATCGCGGCCAGCAGCACGAAGCTCGCGATCACGCCGGCGGCATACACGAATCCGTGCGCGCGCAGCGGCGGATGTGCGATGTGCGCGGCGTCCTCGGCGCGCTGGTGCTGCACGAGCGAAAGCAACTTCAGGCTCAACACCGGAAACACGCACGGCATCAGATTCAGGATCAGGCCGCCGATGAAGGCGCCGATCCATGCGAACCACAGGCTGGGCACCGTGCCTTCGACCGCGTCGACGGCGAGCGGGGCGGCCGCCGGCGCGAACGCGGGCACCGCGCCCGCGCGCAGCGGGACGTCGATCACGCCGGCCCAGCCGCCGCGATCGGCGTTCGCCGGTCCGCCGTCGGCCACCAGCACGCCCTGCAAGCGCGTGAAAT
>DATLZG010000023.1:0-11808 GCA_035574095.1 Burkholderiaceae bacterium
CGCGCAAACCCGGCCTTCAGTTTCGGCTGCGGCCGCCGAAACTCCGGTCAGCCACTGGGCGTCCGATGAACCCTTCGCCTTTCCGCGGCCTTGTCTGCAGCTTCGTTGCGCTGCTGGCCTCGGGTTGCGCCACGCTGACCGGCAGTTCGACGCAGACGATCGAGCTCGCGGTGTTGGACGCGCGCGATCGGCCGCTCGTCGGCATGGTGTGCACGCTGACGCACGGCGCCGGCACGTACACGGTGCAGTTGCCGGCGGCGGAGGTCGAAATCCGACGTTCGGGCACGGAGCTGGAGATCGAATGCCGGCGCGGCGATCTGCTCGCCCGCGGCACCGTCGTGCCGCGCGCGGAGAGCGCGATTGCGCACGCGTTCCTGCCGGGCGGCTCGCTCGCCACGCTGATCGACCACGCCACCGGCGCGATGTACACCTATCCGTCGCCGCTCGCCCTGCGCGCCGGCCAGCATCTGCGCTTCGAGGTCGGCGCGCAGGCGAAAGCCTCGGTCGTCGCCAGCGTCGGCGAGGCGACGCCGCCTCCGCCGGTGCCCGCCCCTACCGCGACCGCGCCGGCGGTCGCGGTGCGCGCCGAACCGGCGCCATCGCCGGTTGTGAACGCACGCGCGCCGCTTGCCACAGCCAAGCCGACGCGCAGCGCCACCTCGAAGACTCCTCCCGCCGTGCAGGCTGTAGCGGACACCGCCCCGCCTCGCACCGCGCCGTTGACCTGGTGAGGCACGGCTGAACCGTGTCGCGGCGCCGGCTGCGAGGCAGCGTCGCCCCGCCGCCTACGCCGGCTCCAGCCGCAGAATGCCGCCGTTCGGCAAGTCGGTCAGCAGGTACACGAACCCGTCCGGCCCGACGCGCACGTCGCGGATGCGAGGGACCTGGCCGCGCAGCATGAACTCGTCCTCGACGACGCGCTCGCCATCCAACCGCACGCGGATCAGCGCCTGGCCGCGCAGCGCGCCGATCAGCGCGTCGCCGCGCCAGCGAGGAAACTTGTCGCCGGTGTAAAAGGCCATGCCGGAGAGCGCGGGCGACGGCGTCCAGTACTTGACCGGCTGCGCCAGGCCGGGCTTTTCGGTGCCCTCGCCGATCTGGGTGCCGATCACGTAGTTCACACCGTAGGTGATGATCGGCCAGCCGTAGTTGACGCCCGCCTTCACGACGTTCAATTCGTCGCCGCCCTGCGGGCCGTGCTCGTGCGCCCACAGCACGCCGGTCGCAGGATTGATGGCCGCACCCTGCACGTTGCGATGGCCGAGAGAAAAGATCTCCGGCCGCGCACCTTTGCCGCCGAGAAACGGATTGCCGGGCGCAGGCCGCCCGTCGTCGGTCAGACGCACGATCTTGCCGGCCAGATCGTCCAACCGCTGCGCGCGCGCCATCGTGCCGCGATCGCCGAAGGTCACGTACAGAAAACCGTCGCGGTCGAAGACGATGCGCGAGCCGAAGTGCAGGCCCGAGTTGTCCTTCGGTTCCAGCCGCAGCAGCACCTGCACGTTCTCGAGCCGATAGGCGTTCGGCGCCCCCACCAGCTTGCCGCGCGCGACTTCGGTGCCGTTGCGGCCGCGCTCGTCCTTCTGCGCGTACGTCAGATAAATCCAGCCGTTGTCGGCGAAGCGCGGATGGATGGCGACGTCCAGCAGGCCGCCTTGGCCCTGCGGGTCGACCCGCGGCAGACCCTCGACGGGGCTGGCCTCCAGCTTGCCGCCGGCGACGACGCGCAACCGCCCCGGGCGCTCGGTCACCAGCCAGCGGCCGTCGGGCAGGAATGCGAGGCTCCACGGATGCTCGAGCCCCCGCACCACCTCGACGATGCGCACGCGGTGTTCTTTCGTGTCGACGACCTGCGCCGCGGCCGTCGGCGCCGCGATCGCCGCCGCCAACAGCGCAGCGACGGCAGCAGCCTTGAGGCTAAAGTCGGACGCCCGGAGTTCGAAATCGCGACCGCCGCGCGGGGATCGCTTCTTCTCCCGACTCCCGACTCCCGATTCCGGACTCATATCCGCCCCTCCTCGACCGCGTGGCAGGCCACCTCGCTCGCGCCCGCCGCGTGCCGGTAAAGCTTGATGGCCGGGGCCTCGCGCTTGCAGCGTTCGTCGGCGTGCGGGCAGCGCGGGTGGAACGTGCAGCCGGACGGCGGATTGAGCGGATTGGGCACCTCGCCCGCCACCGGCGTGCGCGCGCGGCCGCTCATCGTCAGATCGGGGATCGCGTCCAGCAGCATGCGCGTGTACGGGTGACGCGGCGCGGCGAACAGCGTGCGCTTCGGCGCCAGTTCGACGAGGCGGCCCAGATACATCACGCCGACGCGATCCGAGATATGGTGCACGACCGCCAGGTTGTGCGAGATGAACAGGTACGTGAGGCCGAGCTCGCGCTGCAGGTCCTTCATCAGGTTCAGCACCTGCGCCTGCACCGAGACGTCGAGCGCCGAGGTCGGCTCGTCGCAAACCAGGAACTCCGGATGCGTGGCCAGTGCGCGCGCGATGCTGATGCGCTGGCGCTGGCCGCCGGAGAACTGGTGCGGATACTTCTCCTTGTCGGCCGGCGCCAGGCGCACCAGCGTCAGCAGCTCGTCGACGCGCGCCTCGATGGCGCGTTTGTCCGCCAGCAGGCCGTGCGCGCGCAGCGGCTCGGCGACGATGTCGGCGACGCGCCAGCGCGGATTCAGGCTCGCGTACGGATCTTGAAAGATCATCTGCAGCTTCTGCCGCAGCGCTCGCCCGGCGGGCGTGTTCAACTCCCGCAAGTCATGGCCGAAGAATTCGACGCGCCCGGCGCTCGGCGTGTACAGGCCCACCAGCAGCCGCGCCACCGTCGATTTGCCGCAGCCCGATTCGCCCACCAGCGCCAGCGTCTCGCCGCGCCGGATCTCGAAGCTCACGCCGTCGACCGCGCGCAGGATCTGCCGCCCCTTGCCCTCGAGCACGCGATTCAGCCACGGCGGCGAAACGTCGAAGTACTTGGCCAGTCCCTCGGCCTTGACGATCACGTCCCCGGGCGCGGGGGCGGCGGCTTGCTTCGGCACGGCGCTCATCGGTCGGTTCGCGGCATCAGGCGGCGCGCTTTTGCGCAGTCGCATCGTGCAGCCAGCAGGCCGCCAGCGAGGTCGCGGCCGGCATCAGGTCGGGCCGCTCGCGCCGGCAACGCTCGAATGCCTGCGTACAGCGCGGGTGAAATGCGCAGCCCGGCGGAATCGCGTTCAGGCGCGGCATGCTGCCTTCGATCTGCGCCAGCCGTTCCGTTTCCTGGCCGAAGGTCGGGATCGAGCCCATCAGCCCGACCGTATACGGATGCTGCGGGCGGTGGATCACGTCCGCGACCGGGCCGATTTCGACGATCCGCCCCGCATACATCACCGCCACGCGATCCGCGGTCTCAGCGATCACGCCCATGTCGTGCGTAACGAGCATCACCGCGGTGCCGTGCTCGCGGCACAGGCGCTTCAGCAGCGAAATGATCTGCGCCTGGATCGAGACGTCGAGCGCGGTGGTCGGCTCGTCGGCGATCACCAGCTTGGGCTCGGCGGCCAGCGCCAGCGCGATCACCACCCGCTGGCGCATGCCGCCGGAGAACTGATGCGGGTAGTGATCGATGCGCCGCTCGGGCGCCGGAATCCCGGTGGCCGCCAGCAGCTCGATCGCGCGCTGGCGCGCCTCGGCCGCCGACACGGGCAGGTGCGTGACGATCGTCTCGACGAGCTGCCGGCCGACCGTGTACAGCGGATTGAGCGAGGTCAGCGGGTCCTGGAACACGGCACCGATCTCGCGCCCGCGCACCTTGCGCATCTCGGCCGGCGGCAGGTTATCGATGCGGCGGCCGCTCAGCCAGACCTGCCCGGCGGCGATGCGCCCCGGCGGCTCCAGCAGGCCGATGATCGCCGCCCCGGTCAGCGATTTGCCGGCGCCCGACTCGCCGACCACGCCGAGCACCTCGCCCGGCGCGATCGAAAACGAGACGTCGTCGACCGCGACCAGCGTGCCGCGCCGGGTCGGAAACTCGATGCGCAGATTCCTGACTTCCAGCAGCGGCGTCATCGCTGCGATCCGTGGCCCATGGACGGCGATCTCCGATCTCGCGCGCGCGGCAAGCGACGGATCACGGCCCACGGACCACGGATCGCGTTCATTTGCCGCAGCCGGCGATCGGCTCTTTGTAGTTGACGCGCGGCTCGAAGTCCTGCGACAGCGCGTTCGCCTTCTTGGCTTCCAGCCAGTAGCGCATGCATGGCTCCGCGTTCAATTCGAGCACGCGCTGTTCGCCGAAGCGGAAGCCCGCCGTCGGCGGGCCCTGCACGACGATCTTGTGCGGTCCCGGCTTGATGACGATCGGCGTTCCCCGCTGCACATAGTGTTCGCCGTCGACCGAAATGATGGTGACGTCGTACGTGTTCAGCTCGACCCGGTTCCACCGCTGACCATCGAGCTGCGCGAACGGCTCGTTGCTGGCGCAACCCGCGGCCAGCAGCGCCGCACCGACTGACAACAAGGTTTTCATCGCCTGACCTCCTGCGCAGGAACCGGCCCGGCGGACATCGCCCGGCCGTCGCCGCTGCAAGCTAACAAAGGTCAAGGACATCTGCAGTAACGATTGGTTGCGGCGATCGCGTCAGCGGAGCTTCGGATTGAGCGCGTCGCGCAGCCAGTCGCCGAGCAGGTTTACCGACAGCACCAGCAGCACCAGCGCGGCGCCGGGGAAAATCGTGATCCACCACTCGCCGGAGAACAGGAACTCGCCGCCGATGCGGATCAGGGTGCCGAGCGAAGGCGAGGTCGGCGGCACGCCCACGCCGAGAAACGACAGCGTCGCCTCGGTGATGATCGCGGTGGCGATGTGAACGGTCGCCAACACCAGCACCGGCCCCAGCACGTTCGGCAGCACGTGGCGGAACATGATCGCCAGCGGCGGCACGCCGATCACGCGCGCCGCCTGCACGTACTCCTTGTTCTTCTCCACCAGCGTCGAGCCGCGCACGGTGCGCGCGTACTGCGGCCAGCCGGCCAGGGCGATCGCGCCGACCAGCACCGGGAAGGCGACCACGTCGTGCACCTCGCGCGGCAGCGCCGCGCGCGCCACCCCATCGACCAGCAGCGCGATCAAAATGGCCGGAAACGACAGTTGCACGTCGGCCACCCGCATCAGGAAGGCGTCGAGCCGCCCGCCGACATAACCGGACAGCAGTCCGATCGCCACGCCGCCGATCACCGCCAGCACGACCGAGGCGATGCCGATCACCAGCGAGATGCGCATGCCGAAGATGATGGCCGAGAAGACGTCGCGGCCCTGGTCGTCGGTGCCGAGCAGGAATTTCGGGTTGCCGCCTTCCTGCCACGCCGGCGGCAGGGAGGCGTCGAGCAGGTTGATCGTCGCCAGGTCGAGCGGGTTGTGCGGCGCCACCCATTCGGCGAACAACGCCGAGACGATCAGCACGACCGCGACCACCGTAGCGCCGATCGCCACCGGCGAGGTGCGGAAGCTGTACGCGACGTCGCTGTCCCAGAGGCGGGAGAGCAGGCCGTTCATCCGTGTTCCGTTGCCCGTTGTCCGTGATCCGTCGTCCGTCGCCCGTGATCCGCTGACCGCACTCGTCATTCCGAGCCCCGCGCCGCGCCAGCAGGGATCCCGAACGCCGTGGCGCTCGGGATCCGAGGCGCGCACGTGCGCTCGGGATGCGAACGGATCACGAACCCCGGCTCAGTCGTTCTTCTTGCCGCCCACCGTGGTCCATTTCAGCATCATGAAGTTGTCCCCCAGTTGGACGGTGTTCACCGTCTTCTTCATCGCCCACGCCAGCGCCTGCTGGTGCAGCGGGATGTGACCGATGTCGTCCTGGTGGATCTTCATCGCCTCACGGATCATCGCGTTCCTCTTGGCCGGATCGGTCTCGCTGGCGATGAGCTGCGTCAGTTCGTCCACGCGCGGGTTGCTGTAGGAGCCGAGGTTGAACTGGCCGCGCCCGGTCTTCGGATCCGGTGTCGACATCAAGGCGTTCAGCGGGTTGTGCGAGTCGTAGGTGCCGGGCGTCCAGCCGAGCAGATAGAACGACGTGTTGCGCGACAGGATCTTCGGGAAGTAGGTGCCCTTGGTCTCGGCGGTCAAGTTCACCTTGACGCCGATGCGCGCCAGCATCGCGGCGACCGCCTTGCAGATCTCCTCGTCGTTCACGTAGCGGTCGTTCGGGCAGTTCATGCCAACCTCGAAACCGTTCGGATACCCGGCTTCGGCGAGCAGTCTTTTCGCCGCCTCGGGGTCATACGGCAGCCGCTTGTTCAGGTCCGCCGGATAGCCGCGGATGCCGGGTGCGATCATCAGCGCGGTCGGCTGCGAGGCGCCGCGCATCACGACCTTCTGGATTGCGGCCACGTCGATCGCCTGATAGAACGCCTGGCGCACGCGCTTGTCCTTGAACGGGTTCTTGCCCTTGACGTTCGAATACAGCAGCTCGTCGCGCGCCTGATCCATGCCGAGAAAGATCGTGCGCAGCTCCGCTCCCTGCAGCACCTTCAGGTTCGGGTTGGCGGTGATGCGCGCGATGTCCTGCACCGGCACCGGCTCCATCATGTCGATTTCGCCGCTCAGCAAGGCCGCCACGCGCGTGCTGGCGTTGGCGATCGGGGTGAAGATCGCTTCCTCGATGTTGGTCTCGATCTTCTTGTCCCAGTAGTTGAAGTTGCGCACCAGCGTCGTGCGCACGCCCGGGTCGCGCGCCCGCAGGCGGAACGGTCCGGTGCCGTTGGCCTTGAACGAGGCGGTGTTCTCCACGCCCTTGCGCTTGTCGACCGGTTGTACCGCGCGGTTGTCCTCGCACCACTTCTTGCTCATGATGTACCAGAGCGAGATCACGTCGGGCAGGATCGGAAACGGCGCCTTGGTGACGATGTCGATCGTGTGGTCGTCGATCTTGCGGATCTCGGCGATCTCCTGCACGTAGGTCTTGACGTCGGAGCCGTCGCCGCGCGCGCGTTGAAAGGAGAAGATCACGTCGTCGGCGGTGAACGGCGTGCCGTCGTGAAACGTCACGCCCTTGCGCAGGTTGAAGCGCCATACGGTGGGCGCGGTCTGCTTCCAGTCGGTGGCGAGCGCCGGCACCAGTTCGAGCTTCTTGCCGCGCCCGACCAGCGGCTCGTAGATGTTGCCGGTGAAATTGAGCTGCAGCGACTCGTTCAGCGAATGCGGGTCCATCGACAACGCATCGCCTTGGTTGGCGAATTTGAAGGTGCTGGCCGCCGCCGTACCCGCCACCAACGCCGCGGCGCACAGCGCCGTCCGTGCCAAACGCGCCGCCCAGTGCGGCTGCCGGAACCCGTCCATGATGGTCTCCTTGAGTTCTACTCGGTGGTGAGCGGCATCCGCCGTTCGACCAGCGCCGCCAGGTAGCCGGCGCCGAGCGGAATCACCGCGTCGTTGAAATCATATCGGCTGTTGTGCAGCCAGCAGCCGCCTTCGGCGCCGCCCTGCCCGAGACGCACGTAACAGCCGGGCTTGACGTGCAACATGAACGCGAAGTCCTCCGCTCCCATCGACGGCGGCATATGGCGCACCACGCGCTCGCGGCCGACCAGTTCCTCGGCGACGCGCGCCGCGTGCTCGTATTGCGGCGCGTGGTTGATCGTCGCCGGATAGATGCGCTCGTACTTCACGCTCGCCTCGCCGCCGAACGCACGCGCGGTGGACTGCACCAGCTCGGCCAGCCGCTGTTCGATCAGGGTCTGTACGCTGTGCTGGAAGGTGCGGATCGTACCGACCAGCCGCGCTTCGCGCGGGACCACGGAAAACGCTCCCGGATGGCCGGCCGACAGCGAACACAGGGAGACGACCGCGGTATCGATCGGCGCCACGTTGCGCGCGACGATGCTCTGCGCGGCGGTGATGATGTGCCCGGCGATCAGCACCGGATCCACCGTCAGGTGCGGATGCGCGGCATGACCGCCCCGCCCGCTGATCACGATCTCCACGCGGTCGGCCGCCGCCATCATCGGCCCCGGATTCAGCCCGATGTGCCCGGCCGGCAAGCCGGGCCAGTTATGCAGCGCGTAGACCTCGTTGGCGGGAAAGCGCTCGAACAATCCGTCGTCGATCATCTTCTTGGCGCCGGCGAATCCTTCTTCGCCGGGCTGGAAGATCAGGAACACGCTGCCGTCGAAACGGCGCGTCGCGGCCAGGTACTGGGCGGCGGCGAGCAGCATCGTCGTGTGACCGTCGTGGCCGCAGCCGTGCATCAGCCCGGGGCGCGTGGAGCGATGCGCGAAGTCGTTCTCCTCCTGCATCGGCAGCGCGTCCATGTCGGCACGCAGGCCGACCGAACGGCCGGAGGTGTCGCGCGCGCCGCGGATCACGCCGACCACGCCGGTGCCGCCGATGCCGGTGTGCACCTCGATGCCCCACTGGTGCAGCCGTTCCGCCACCAGCGCCGCCGTGCGATGCTCCTCCAGGCCGAGTTCCGGGTGCGCGTGCAGGTCGCGCCGGATGGCGATGAAAGTGTCGTGCCGCTCGGCGACGAAGCCGACCGGCGACCGCAGCGCGGCGGCGAGCGACGAGTTCATGTCAATGCGCCAGCGCCGCGCGGTCGATGCGCAGCCGCGGATCGACCGCGAAGTACAGCATGTCGACGATCAGGTTGATCAACACGAACACGAACGCGATCAGGCACAGATAGGCGGCCATCACCGGGATGTCCGCGAACTGCACGCTCTGGATGAACAGCAGGCCCATGCCAGGCCATTGGAACACCGTCTCGGTGACGATCGCGAACGCGATGATGCCGCCCAACTGCAAGCCGGTGATCGTGATCACCGGCACCAGCGTGTTCTTCAACGCATGCCCGAAGTGCACGGCGCGGTCCGTCAGCCCGCGCGCGCGCGCGAACTTGATGTAGTCGGTGCGCAGCACCTCCAGCATCTCCGAGCGCACCAGGCGCAGCACCAGCGTCAACTGGAACAGCGACAGCGTGACCGCCGGCAGGATCAGGTGCTTCCAGCCGGCGGCGGTCAGCAGCCCCGTCGACCACCAGCCGATCATCACCGTCTCGCCGCGGCCATAGGAGGGCAGCCAGCCCAGTTGCACCGCGAACACCAGGATGAACAGGATGCCGATCAGAAACGTCGGCAGTGACACGCCGACCAGCGACGCGGCGAGCAGAAAGTGCGCGAGCCAGGAGTCGCGCCGCAGCGCCGTGTAGACCCCCATCGGGATGCCGGCGACGATGGCGATCAGCGCGGCGGCGAACGCCAACTCGAGCGTGGCCGGCAGACGCTCCGCGATCAAGGTCGAGACCTTGCGCCCCTGGCGCAGGCTCAAACCGAAGTCGCCCTGCACCGCGTTGCCGACAAAGCGGGCGAACTGAACGAAGAACGGCTGATCCAAGCCCAGGTCGGCGCGCAGGCGCGCGCGGTCCTCGGCGGTCGCATCCTGCCCGACCATCTGGGTGACGGGATCGCCGACGTATTGAAACAGCAGAAACGCGACGAAGGCCACCGTCAGCATGACCAGTACGGCCTGCAGCAGGCGGCGAACGATGAACGCGAGCATGGTGCGATTGTTCAACTGCCGGCGCGCGCGCCGGGCGACGGGCGCGTCGAATATACCTGTGCCGCCACCCGCGTTGAAAGAATCGGCGGCGTCGCTCGACCATCGCAGGGGCCGCGGCCCTTGCCGAAGCGCTCGCCGAAGACGATGATCGACCGCCGCACGTTCCTCCTCCTATTGGCCGGTGCCGCCGCCGCGGCCGCCGGCGCGAGCCCGCCCATGACCGAAGCGACCGTCAAGATCGACCCGCTGAACCTGCCCGACGCCGAGTGGAAGAAGCGCCTGACGCCGGCGCAATACGACGTCCTGCGCCGCGCAGGTACCGAGCGCGCGTTCACCAGCCCGCTGTACGCGGAGAAGCGCAAAGGCATCTATCACTGTGCCGGCTGCGACCTGCCGCTGTTCACGTCGGAGATGAAGTACGACAGCGGCACCGGCTGGCCGAGCTTCTTCACCACCCTGCCCGGCGTGTTCCAGACGAAAACCGACTTCAAGCTGATCCTGCCGCGCACCGAGTATCACTGCGCGCGCTGCGGCGGGCATCACGGCCACGTATTCGACGACGGCCCGCCGCCGACCGGCAAGCGCTACTGCAACAACGGCGTGGCGCTGAAGTTCGTGCCGGCCGAGTAGACAGTGACCTGCAGCGGCCGGGTGCGCATCCGTCGCTGAGCGACCGCCGCCCGAGGCACCGCGTCTGCGGCCGGTGCGCCGCTCGCGCGGCGCACCTTAACTTCGGCTGCGCCGAAGTTGGCCTTCGACGCAACCGGCTCGGTTGGGTTCGCGTCAGTCGATGCGAACCCAACGGGCTTCGAGCCGGTTGTCAGCGCGGTGGACGACGGTGACGTTCTTGCGCATCGCCCAGGGGATCACCTGGTTGTGCAGCGGAATGTGCATGACCTCGCGGTTGTGCAACAGCAGGGCCCTGGCGATCAGCTCGTTGCGCTTTTTCTGGTCGATCTCGCTTTTCATCGCATCGACCAGCTTGTCGAACTCGGCATTGCTGACGCGGCCGAGGTTGAAGTTGCCGTCGCCTCCCTGGCCGACCGTGCGCGCCAGCGACTGCAGCGAGTACAGCGCGTCGAAGGTCGGCACGCCCCAGCCGAGCAGGTACGCGCTGGTGTCGTACTTCTGGATCTTCGGGAAGTAGGTCGCGCGCGGCATCGCGTTGACGTTGACCTTCAGCCCGATGCGCGCCCACATCGCGGCCAACGCCTTGCAGATGTCCTCATCGTTGATGTAGCGGTTGTTCGGGCAGTCGAGCGTGAACGAAAACCCGTTCGGATAGCCGGCGGCGGCGAGCAGCTCGCGCGCTCTTTTCTCGTCGTACGGCAGCCGCTTGTGCGCCTCTTCGGTCCAGCCGTTGACTGCGCGCTGGATGATCGCGCCGGTGGGATCGGACGAGCCGCGCATCACCGAGCGCTTGATCGCCTCGATGTCGATCGCGTGATAAAGCGCCTGCCGCACGCGCAGGTCCTTGAACGGGTTCTTGCCCTTGACGTCCGAATAGAGCAGCTCGTCGCGGTGCTGGTCGAAGCCGAGAAAGATCGTGCGATTCTCCGCGCCTTCCACCACCTTGATGTTGGGGTTCGCTTTCAGCCGCGCGATGTCCTGCGGCGCCGGGTCGAGCACGAAGTCGATCTCGCCCGACAGCAGCGCCGCGGTGCGCGTGGCGTCCGATTTGATCGGCGTGTACACGATCTCGGTCACGTTGCCCTTCTTCGTGCCCTTGCCCCACCAGTTCGGGTTCTCGACGAACACCGTGCGGATATCGACTTCGCGGCTCTTCAACATGAACGGGCCGGTGCCGTTGGCGCTGCGCGCCGCGTAGGTTTCTTCTTTCTGTACGAAGTTCTGCGGCTGCACGACGTTGTGTTTCTCGGCCCACGCTTTGCTCATGATGCGCAGCTCGGTCAGTTGCCGCAGCAGCACCGGGTTCGGCACCGAGGTGACGATCAGCAGCGTGTGATCGTCCAGCGCGCGCGCGCGCTCGATGCCGGTCGTGTAGATGCGGAAGTTGGAGGTCGGCGCCATCGCCCGCGTGATCGAAAACTCGGCGTCGGCGGCAGTGAACGGCGTGCCGTCGTGGAATTTGACGCCGCGGCGCAGCTCGAAGCGCCAGATCAGCGGCGTGTCCGCCTTCCAGGACACGGCCAGCGCTGGCGTCAGCTCGAACTTCTCGTTGTAAGTGATCAGCGGCTCGTAGATGTAGCTGGAGGCCGTGTTGTTCAGGCCTTCGTTCTGTGCGTGCGGATCCATGGTGAGGATGTCACCTTG
>DATLZG010000024.1:0-4469 GCA_035574095.1 Burkholderiaceae bacterium
GCCATGCGCAACGCTTCGGCGGCAGCCACGCGCAGCGCGACCTGATCGACCTCACGCTGATCGAAGCGGCCTTGCGCGCCGGCATGGGGCCGTTGGCACGGGCGCTTGCCGCCGAGCGCAGCGCGCGCCAGCCGATGAGCCCGCTGGCGCGCCTGTTCCAGCAGCGCGCCGCGCAACTGAACGCCATGGCGGGGGCGAGCGATGTTCGAGCCCAAGCCCACGCCTGACGCTCCGGCGGCGCGGCCGGTGGCGCTTGCACGCCAGGATGCAGCGCTCGCGACCGCGCTGCTCGAGCTCGCGTTCGCGGGCGATCCCGGCGTGCGCTGGATGTTTCCCGAAGCGGATCGCTACGCCGAACACTTTCCCGCCTTCGTCGCCGCCTTCGGCGGCGGCGCGTGGGAGGGCGGAACGGGCACGCGTATCGCGGCGCTGGCGGTGGCGCTGTGGCTGCCGCCCGGCGCCGGGCCGGACGAGAAGGCGTTGATCGACGTGGTCGAACGCGGTGCAGCGCCGGCGCGCCGCGGGCAGGCGTTGGAGCTGTTCGACGCGATGGGCCGCGTCCATCCGGACGAGCCGCACTGGTATTTGCCGCTCGTCGGCACCGATCCGGTCGCACAGGGCCACGGCCTCGGCGCGGCGCTGCTCGCTCACACGCTGGCGCGCTGCGACGCCGAAGGGCTGCCCGCGTATCTGGAAGCGACCAGCGAGCGCAGCGTGCCGCTGTACCGTCGGCTCGGCTTCGAGGTGTTGACCGTGCTGCGCGTCGGCACATGCCCGCCGATCACGCCGATGCTGCGGCGACCGCGGGCGCAGGCGGAGCGGCGATGATCGACGCCACGTTACGCGTGCGTCTGCTCGCGCCCGCCGAACGCGATGCGGCCGATGCAGTCCTCGTCGACGCTTTTGCCGGCTACCCGGTGATGCGCCATGTGCTGGGTGAACCACGACGCAGCGAACTGCGCAAACTGATCGCCCTGTTCACGGCCGCGCGTTGGCTGCGCGGGCACCCATTGCTCGGCGCGTTCGACGACGATCGCCTGGTCGGCGTGGCGACGTTGACGCCGCCCGGCGAGCATCCGGTGCCCCCGGCGGTGGAGGCGACAGCGCACGCCACGTGGGAGGCGCTCGGCGCGGCCGCGCGGGTGCGCTACGAGGAAATCAAGGCGGCCTGGCGGCGTGCCGCGCCGGGCACGGCCAATGCCCGCTGGCACTTGAACATGATCGGCGTCGTGCGCATGCGGCGCGGCCGCGGCTTCGGCGATGCGCTGCTGCGTGCCGCCATCGCGCTGGCCGGCGCCAAGCCGCTCGAGTTGACGACCGAGGACGAGGCGAACCTCGCTTTCTATCGCCGCTACGGGTTCGCCGTCGTGGGGCACGCGCGAGTCGGGTCGCATCTGCAGACGTGGACGCTGGAGCGCGTGCCGTGATCGATCGCCGTCGCATCGCCGTGCGTCGCCGGGTGCTCGCGCCTGGCGAGGCCACCGTCTGGCACGTCGATCCGTGCTGGCGGCATACCGTGGTGGTAGCGGGCGAGCGGCTGCGCCTCGAGTTCCTCGACGGCCGTGCGCCGGTCGAAGTCACCGTGCATGCCGGCATGGCCGAGTGGGATGCGCCGACTCCGAGTCCGCATCGCCCGGTCAACGCCGGCACCGTGCCTTACGAAGAGGTGGTGATGTTTTTACTCGCCGCGCCGGATGACGAGCCGCAACCGGAACTCGCGCCGGCCTGCGACCCGCAACGATGGGAGAACGCGTCATGAAATGGAAACGTTTTGCGCTGACGGTGTTGGTCGTCTTCGTCGCTGCCCTCGCCTGGAACGGCTTCGTACACGGGGTGCTGCTGAAAGATGCGAACCTCGCGCTCGTCGCCTTCGCGCGGCCGGCAGCCGAGCGCAGCGCACCGCTCGGGCTCGCGCTGACCGGCGGTCTCGCGGCGCTGTTCGTTTACTCCTATGCCGCCTTCGTGCGCACACCGGGGGTCCTGCGCGCGCTCGGACACGGGCTGTTCTTCGCTCTGCTGGCGGGTCTGCTGGTGGATCTGAACCAGTACTTGCTGTACCCGCTACCGGCGTCGCTGGCCGCGCTTTGGTTCGCCGCCGGCACGGTGGAGTTCTGCCTGTATGCATTGCTCGCCGCCTGGCTGTATCCGATTGCGGTGCTGCCGGTGCGGGACGCACCGTGAGTGAATGCGAAGAACTCGAGTCGCGCGGCCAGCGGGCCGGCGGGGCGACGGATCGGTTCGTTCTGGCGCTCCTCGCAGCATTCCGATTGGCGGTCGCGGTGTACTTCGCGCTCGCGTGCGCGGTCTCTGTGGCCGCCGATCTCGCGCGAGTCGAACTCCGACCGGACGGCGATCGCTGGCAGGCCACCCTCACTTGGCCGCAGCCGGCGACACGAGTGGAGTTCTTGCGCAATCCGCAGCCACGGTCCGAGCGCGGCTGGCGCGTGCTCGATGCGGGTTTCGTGCTCGACCGGTGCGATGCGCGGGACTGCGTGCAGCGCGCGGATGGCAGTGCCTTTACTGCCGTCACGCTGGAGGTGCCGGCGCGTTTCGTACCGTACGCAGACGACTACGCCCCGTTCTCCCCGTTCGGGGATGGCGCGCAACTGATCCACAGCGGGCAGTTTCACGCCTGCGCAGCGGCGGGCGCGACCTGTCAAGGTCGCTGGCGCTTCCTGGCGCATGCGCCGGCTGGGCAGCGCATCGTGGTACGTGGGCGTGTGCATGAGGCCATGGCGAGTTGGGAAGACTCTGGCGACGGCACCATGGTGTATGTGGGAAACGGCGCGTTGCTGCGAACGCCGCATCTGATCGCCGTCGTCGATGAACGCTTCCCGTCGGGGGTGCGTACCTCGTTACTCGATCTGCTGCCTCGCTTGCTTGCGTTCTACGCGGCACGGCTCGACACGACGCTCGTTCAGCGCCCGATGCTGTTCGCTTCGTACGACGCGCGCGATACCGGCGGGCGCTTCGGATCGAAGGGCGGAACGCTCGATGCGCAAGTGTTCATGCACCTCTACGGCGGCGCATGGGAAGACGAAGGCCGCCGCGCCGCCCTTCGCGACTGGTTGCCGTGGTTTTTTGCGCACGAAGCGGCGCACCTCTACCAGATGCACAAGCGCAGCCGCGATCCGGCGCTCGCCTGGATCCACGAAGGCGCCGCGGAGGCTTTCGCTTTGCTCGCGCTGCGCGAGCTGCGGCTGGCACCGGCGCCGTCGCTGCAGGCGCGGATCGAAAGCGGCTCCAAGCGCTGCGCGGAGGCACTGCGCGAGACGCCTTTGGTAGAAGCGCATAAACACGGGCGATTCGACGCCCACTACAGTTGCGGCTTGTCGATTCAAATGGCACTGGATGCGGCGATTCGCGCACGCGGGCGAGGCGACCTGTTCGCGCTGTGGCGCGCCTTCCTCGCCGGGCAGCGCGCCGGCCTACCATGGTCCGCACACAGCTTCCTTTCGGCCGCCGAGCCGTTGGCGGGCGCTGCATGTGTACGTTCGATCGCAGACGCCTTGACCGCGCGCGGCGGCATCGACCCCGAGCTGTGCCGGAGTTTCGGCAAGGAGCCGCGTTCCTGACCGAACGCCCGCGCACGGCGATGGGAGAGTGAAACCGCGAGCGGGAGAGTTTCGCGAATATGTCAGGAAGGCGAGCCGCGCAAGAGAAACGCAATGGACATCATCGAACGCAATCGAGACGCCTGGGATCGGGAATCGCGCAGCGGAAGCGAGTGGTGCACGCCGGTGGACGGCGAGACCATTCGGGCCGCGCGCCACGGCGTGTGGTCGGTGATTCTGACGCCCACGAAGCGAGTGCCGAGCGCCTGGTTCGGGGACATTCGCGGCAAGCGGGTGCTGTGCCTGGCATCGGGCGGCGGACAGCAAGCGCCGGTGCTCGCTGCGGCGGGCGCCCAGGTCACCAGCTTCGACTTATCGGCCGAACAGCTCGCCAAGGACGAGCAGGTCGTGCGGCGCGAAGGGTTGGCACTCGTCTGTATGCGCGGACACATGGCCGATCTGTCGCCGCTGGCCGCGGAATCCTTCGATCTGATCTTCCACCCGGTTTCGAATCTGTTCGTCCCGGACGTAACGGCCGTTTGGCGCGAGTGTCATCGAGTGCTGAAACCGGGAGGTGCGCTGCTGGCCGGGTTCATGAATCCCTGCTTCTTCCTGTTCGACCACACGGAAGCCGAGCGTAGCGGCACCTTGATCGTGCGCTATCGGCTTCCCTATCGCGAACCAGACAGCCTCGACGCCCACGCGCGAGCGCAATGGCGCGCGAGCGGCCGCGCGGCCGAGTTCAGCCATTCGCTCGAGGCGCAGATCGGCGGGCAACTGGCCGCCGGGTTCGTCCTGACCGACCTCTATGAAGACACCTGGTCCGACGACGCGACACCTCTGAATCCGTACTTGCCGGTAGCCATCGCGACGCGCGCGGTCAAAGTCGAGCGGCCGATCTGCTGACCCGAGCCA
>DATLZG010000025.1:0-3288 GCA_035574095.1 Burkholderiaceae bacterium
CGGTTTGCGCGCCGGCTGGGCGAACGTGCGCAAGTTCGCGATCGCCAATCCGGAGCACGCACCGTACGGGCGCGCCGCCGCCCAGGCATTGCGTGCGCTCGCGCTGTGGGAGTTCGTGCAGCCCAAGCTGGTGCTGGGCGAGAACATCGCGCAAACCGCCCAGTTCGTCATCACCGGTAACGCGCAGGCAGGCATCGTCGCCCTGTCGCTCGCGCTGTCGCCCGAGCTGCAACGGCAGGGCAGGCACGTGCCGCTGCCCGCCGCCCTGCATCAGCCGTTGCGCCAGCGCATGGTGCTGACGCGGCGCGCCGGCGACGCGGCCGCCCGCTTCTATGCCTACATGACGCAGCCGCCGGCGCGTGCGATTCTGCGCCGCTACGGGTTCCTGCTGCCGGGTGAGTGAATGGACTGGAGTGCGACGCGCGTCTCGCTGCTGCTGGCGGCCGCCACCTGCCTGGTGCTGACGCCGTTGGGCGTCTGGCTCGGGCGGCGGCTGGCGATCGGCGAGGGGCGCCACAAGGCCATCGTCGAGGCGGCACTCGCGCTGCCCTTGCTGCTGCCGCCGACCGTGGTGGGCTTTTACTTGCTGGTGGCGCTGGGCGGCCAATCGCCGCTCGGCCGCTGGCTCGATCGCATCGCCGGCGTACAACTGGTATTCACCTTCGAGGGCCTGTTGTTCGCCAGCGTCCTGATCAACCTGCCGTTCATGGTGCAGCCGGCGCAGCGCGCCTTCGCCGCCATTCCGCACAGCCTGCGCGAAGCGGCCTGGGTCTCGGGCCTGTCGCGCTGGCGCGCCTTCGTGCGCGTGGAGCTGCCGCTCGCCTGGCCCGGCATCCTAGGCGGCGTGGCGCTGACCTTCGCGCACACGCTGGGCGAGTTCGGCGTCGTGCTGATGGTCGGCGGCAGCATTCCCGGCGAAACGAAGACGCTGTCGATCGCGATCTACGACCGCGTGCAGGCCTTCGACACCGCCGGCGCCAACGCCATGTCGCTGGCGCTGGTGGGCGTTTCGCTCGTCGCGCTCTGGGTGGTGTTCGCCACCGGCCAGCGCAGCCGCCGTTATCTGCAGGAGCGCTAGCGGTGGGCTTGCGCGTGCGTCTGCGGCAAGCGGAGCCGATACCGCTCGCCGCGCAGTTCGAATGCGGCGCGGGCGAGATGCTGGCGCTGGTCGGGCCCTCGGGCAGCGGCAAGACGACGATCCTGCGTGCGATCGCGGGGCTCGCCCGCGGCGTCGCCGGCGAGGTGCGGCTCGGCGACCAAACCTGGCTCGACAGCGAGCGCGGCGTGCAGCGACCGCCGCAGCGCCGCCGCGTCGGCTTCGTGTTCCAGAGCTACGCGCTGTTTCCGCATCTGACCGCCCTGCAAAACGTCGCCCTCGCCAGCACCCGTCGCAACGCCGAGGCGCATGCGCGCGAGCTGCTGGCGCGCGTGCGGCTACAGGACCTGGCCCACCGGCGGCCGGCGCAGCTATCCGGCGGCCAGCAACAACGCGTCGCGCTGGCGCGCGCGCTGGCGCGCGATCCCGAAGTACTGCTGCTCGACGAGCCGTTTTCCGCAGTCGATCCGGCGGTGCGCGCTCAGCTTTACGAGGAACTCGGCCAGCTGCGGCTCGGCTTCGCCATGCCAATCGTGTTGGTGACGCACGACGTGCAGGAAGCGCAGCGCCTGGCGGACCGCATGGCGGTGCTGGAGGGCGGCGCGGTGATCGCCGCCGGCGCGGTCGATGAAGTGCTGGCGCTGCCGCAGGTCGCGCGGCTGTTTCCGGGCGTCGAGGCCGGCACGCTGCTGCACGGTCGCGTCGACGCGCACGAAGACGCATTCGCGCTGACGCGCATCGCGATCGAGGACTGCACGCTGCGCGTGCCGCGCGTGGAGCTGGCGCCCGGCACGCCGTTGCGCTTGCGCATTGCTGCGCGCGACGTAGCGCTTGCGCTGTCGCCGCCGCCGGATGTCAGCATCGTCAACCGGGTGCCTGGGCGCGTGCAGTCGCTGGCGGCGCGCGATGCGACCTACGTGGACGTGCAGGTGCGCATCGGCGCGCGCACCAGTCTGCGCGCACGCATCACGCACGAAGCGGCGCTGCGGCTGGCGCTGGCGCCGCAACAGCCGGTGTGGTGCCTGATCAAGTCCGTCGCGCTCGACCGCGCGACTTCCTGGCTGGCGGTGGAGCGCGCCGCGCCGCCGGCTGCGCCAGCGCAACCAGGCGCTTGAGCGCCGGTTCCGCCGCCGCTGCCGCCTGCCGCGTGGCGTCGCGATACAGCGCCAGGATTTCCTGCCCGCAGGCGGTCACCTCGGTCGCGCCCGCGACGTTGCGTCCCGGCAGCGTGATCACCACCGGCTCGCGGAACAGCCGATTCAGCGTTTCGATCAGCGTCCAGGCGCGCCGATAGGACATGCCCATCGCGCGCGCCGCCGCCGCGATCGAACGCTCGCGCGCGATGTGCTCCAGCAGCTCGACCTTGCCCGGTCCGAGCCGGCCGCCGTCGAAATCGATGCGGATCGACAGTTGCGGCACCGTCTTGGCCATCGGCTACCTCAGACGCGCCGCTGCGTGACCGCGGTCAGTATGCCGCGCAGGATGTCGAGGGGCGGCGGCGGGCAACCCGGCACCGCGACATCGACCGGGATCACGTTGGCTACCCGGCCGCAGCTCGCGTAGCTTTCTCCGAAGATGCCGCCGGTACAGCCGCAATCGCCGACCGCCACCACCAGCTTGGGCGCCGGCGTGGCCTCGTAGACGCGCTCGAGCGCGATCTTCATGTTGCGCGCCACCGGCCCGGTGACCAGCAGCAGGTCGGCGTGGCGCGGGCTGGCGACGAACTTGATGCCGCGCCCTTCGAGGTTGTAATAGGGGTTGTTCAGCGCGTGGATCTCCAGCTCGCAGCCGTTGCAGGAGCCGGCATCGACTTGCCGGATCGCCAGCGCCCGCCCCAGCAGGCGCAGGATCTCGTCCTGGATGCGCTCGCCGTCGGCACGCCAGTCGTCGTTCGGTGCCGGCGCCGGCTCGGTGCAGATGCCGGCTTTCAGGATTTGCTTGGTCAGCAGCCGCATCAGAGATCCTGACCCGAATAGCTCAGGTTGAACGACTTGTTGATCAGCGGGAAGTCCGGAACGATGTTGCCGATCACCGCGTGCTCGAGCAGCGGCCAGTTCTGCCACGACGGATCGTGACAGTGGCAGCGACGCACCCGGCCATCGGCCTCGCATTCGAGCGCCACCAGCACGTCCCCGCGCCAGCCTTCGATCCAGCCGAACCCGAAGCCCTCCCCGTCGGCGCGCGGCAGCTCG
>DATLZG010000026.1:0-9830 GCA_035574095.1 Burkholderiaceae bacterium
TGCGGCCGCGCCCGGTCGAAGCGAGCCCGCCGGCCTGCTCGACCACCATCGCGATCGGGTTCGCTTCGTACAGCAGCCGCAGCCGCCCGGGCTTCTTCGGATCTTTGGTGTCCTTCGGATACATGAACACGCCGCCGCGCACCAGGATGCGGTGCACCTCCGCGACCATCGACGCGATCCAGCGCATGTTGAAATCGCGCCCGCGGATACCCGTCTTGCCGGCCTTGCATTCGGCCACGTAGCGCGCCACCGGCGGCTCCCAGAAGCGCTCGTTGCTGGTGTTGATCGCGAACTCGCTAGTGTCGGCCGGGATCGCGAGGTTCGGATGGGTGAGGATGAAATTGCCGATCTCGCGGTCCAGCGTGAAGCCGTGCACGCCCTTGCCGACGGTCAGCACCAGCATCGTGCACGGCCCGTAGATCGCGTAACCGGCGGCGAGCTGTTCCCGCCCGGGTTGCACGAAGTCGGCCACCGCCGGCTCGCCGCCGCGATGCTTGAGCACCGAGAAGATCGTGCCGACCGAAACGTTGACGTCGATGTTGCTGGAGCCGTCCAACGGATCGAACACCAGCAGATACGGCCCGCGCTCGTAGGCGGCCGGGATCGCGTATGGCGTCTCCATTTCCTCCGACACCATGCCCGCGAGCAGCCCGCCCCACTCGCAGGAGCGGATCACCGCGTCGTTGGCGATCACATCGAGCGGCTTCTGCTCCTCGCCGCTGGCGTTGGCCGCCAGCGTCACCTCGTCAGCGCCGATCAGAGCGCCGCGCGCGGTGGCGGCGGCGATCGCCTTGACCGCGGCGGCGACGTCCACCAGCAGGCCCGCGAGCCTGCCGCCGTCGGCGCGGTCGTGCAGTTGCTGGATCAGGAACTTGGAGAGCGTCGTACGTCCGAACAGCATTTCATCCTCCCGGCATCGCTTTGTCTTGGTCGGCGCCGAACACGCGCGAGGCGCGGATGTCTGCGGCCGCGATCAGCGTCAGCGCGTCCGCGTCCACCGCCTGCGCTTCGAACAGGCGGTTGGCCTGGCGCAGCCGCGCGCGATCGAGCGCGTTGCGGATCGAGCGCGCGTTGGCGAAGTGCGGCTGCTGGATGCGCAGCGCGATGTAGTCGCGCAGGGCGGCGCGCGCGGCCTCGTCGAGGCGGTAGTTCATCTGCGCCGCCATCTTCTCGCCGATCGCCAGCAACTCTTCCGGCGTGTAGTCGGGAAAGTCGATGTGGTGCGCGATGCGCGAGCTCATGCCCGGGTTGGCGCGGAAAAACGTCTGCATGCGGTCCTTGTAGCCGGCCAGGATCACGACCAGGTCGTCGCGGTTGTTCTCCATCACCTGCAGCAGGATTTCGATCGCCTCCTGCCCGTAGTCGCGCTCGTTTTCCGGCCGGTACAGGTAGTAGGCCTCGTCGATGAACAGCACGCCGCCCATCGCGCGCTTCAGCACCTCCTTGGTCTTCGGCGCCGTGTGGCCGATGTACTGCCCGACCAGGTCGTCGCGGGTGACGGAAACGAGATGCCCTTTGCGCACGTAGCCGAGGCGATACAGGATGTCGGCCATACGCAGCGCGACCGTGGTCTTGCCGGTGCCCGGATTGCCGGTGAAGCTCATGTGCAGGCTGGGTGTGGCCGACTCCAGCCCGAGCGCCTTGCGCGCCCGCGTGACCACGAGAAACGCGGCGATCTCGCGGATGCGGCGTTTGACCGGCGCCAGGCCGACCAGCTCGCGGTCTAGTTGGTCCAGTACTTCCTGCACGTTGGCCTCGCGCAGGATGGCCTGCAAATCGACCTGCGCGGCGGCGGGATCGAGGGCGGCGCTCATCGTTCGTCTCGTCGTTGCGTCTTTTTCAAAACGCCGCCGGCGGCAGCGGCTTGAAAAAGACCCGCGGCGGTCGGACTGTGGCCTGCCGCCGCGGAAGAGGGCCTGGCTGCGGAGACGCGGAATCGCCAGGCGATGGCAAGCGGCTCTAGTAGCGCGCGCCCTCCGGCCGTTCGGTCGCGTAGGGGCGCACCGTGTAGCGAATGTCGCGCGACGGGCCCTCCTGCCGCACCAGCCCGAAGCCGGGCTCTTGCTGCGGCCGGTTGACGATGAAGTCCAGCGCCACGCTTTCGATGCCGCGCGTGGAATCGAACGCCACCGCGCGGATGTAGTGGTTCGGGTACGCCTTGCGACAGGCGTTGATCTCGTACAGCACCGCCGCGCCGTCCTTGATCTCGAACATCGGCAGGCCCCACATCTCCCAGTACGTGTTGCGCGGATGCGGGTCGTCGGTGAACTCCACCGACCACGCCCAGCCCTTGGAGATGCCGTAGTCGACCTGCTTGCGGATCTCTTCGTCGGTCAGGTCGGGCAGAAACGAAAAGCAGCCTTGCGTGATGCGCATTGCGAACTCCTTTCAAGCCGTGGTCGGCGTGACGGCGTAATCCGGGGTGTCGGTGGACGTGTAGTTGAAGGACACGTCCTTCCACGTATCGAGCGCCTGCTTCAGCGGCGTGCACCACTTGGCCGCCGCTGCCAGGATGTCGGGCCCCTCGTTGATGATGTCGCGCCCCTCGTTGCGCGCCTTGACCATCGCTTCCAGCGCCACGCGGTTGGCGGTAGCGCCGGCCTGGATGCCGGCCGGATGTCCGATCGTGCCGCCACCGAACTGCAACACCACGTCGTCGCCGAGCAGCGTCAATAACTGGTGCATCTGGCCCGCGTGGATGCCGCCGGAGGCGACCGGCATCACCTTGCGCAGGTCCCACCACGGCTGCTCGAAGAAAATGCCGCGCGACAGGTCCACCTCGTTGTGGCTTTGGCGGCAGACGTTGTAGTAGCCCTGCACGGTCAGCGGATCGCCTTCCAGCTTGCCGACGATGGTGCCGGCGTGGATGTGGTCCACCCCCGCCAGCCGCGCCCACTTGGCGATCACGCGGAACGACACGCCGTGCGTCTTCTGCCGCGTGTAGGTAGCGTGGCCGGCGCGATGCAGGTGCAGGATCATGTCGTTCTTGCGCGCCCAGTTGGCCATGCTCTGAATCGCTGTCCAGCCGATCACGAGGTCGATCATGATGATCACGCTGCCCAGCTCCTTGGCGAACTCGGCGCGCTCGTACATGTCTTCCATCGTCGCCGCGGTCACGTTCAGGTACGTACCCTTGACCTCGCCGGTGGCGGCGCTGGCCCGGTTGACCCCCTCCATGCAATACAGATAGCGGTCGCGCCAGTGCATGAACGGCTGGCTGTTGATGTTCTCGTCGTCCTTGGTGAAGTCCAGACCGCCTTTCAGCGCTTCGTACACGACGCGGCCGTAGTTGCGCCCCGACAATCCGAGCTTCGGCTTCATCGTCGCGCCCAGGATCGGGCGGCCGAATTTGTTCAGCCGCTCGCGCTCGACGATGATGCCGGTGGCCGGCCCCTGAAACGTGCGCATCAGCACCGCCGGGATGCGGATGTCCTCCAGCCGCAGCGCCTTCAGCGGTTTGAAGCCGAACACGTTGCCGATGATCGACGCCGTCATGTTGGCGATCGATCCGCTTTCGAACAGGATGTGGTCGTAGGCGATATGGGCGAAGTACTGGCCGGGCGCGTTCGGCACCGGATCGACCCGGTACGCCTTGGCGCGGTAGCTGTCGGCCGCGGTCAGCAGATCGGTCCAGACCACGGTCCAGGTGGCGGTGGAAGATTCGCCGGCCACGGCGGCGGCGGCCTCCTCGGGCTCCACGCCGTCCTGCGGCGTGATGCGGAAAACGCACAGCACGTCGGTGTCCTTCGGTTCGTACTCGGGCCGCCAGTAGCCCATCTGCTTGTATTTCAGGACACCGGCCGCGTAGCGCTTCTTGGTGTCGCGGATCATTCCTTCGTCGACGGGCTTGTTCATCGTTCCTCCATTCGAGCGTGGACGAGACTGTAGGAACCGACGCGCATCAGGTAAATTCACTTATCCCGACCGAGTCGTTAAGAATCGCTGATGCGCGCCGTGACGCTGCGCCAATTGCGCACCTTCGCCGCCGTGGCGAAGCACGGCAGCTTCGTGCGCGCGGCCGCGGAGCTGCACATCACGCCGCCGGCGGTGTCGATGCAGATCAAGGAGTTGGAAGACGAAGTCGGGCTGCCGCTGTTCGACCGCGGCGCCAAGAGCGTCACGCTGACGATGACCGGCGAGTACCTGTTGGTCTACGTGCGCCGCGTGCTCGCCACCCTGAAAGAGGCCGACGACGCGATGGCCCGGCTGCGCGGGGCTCAGGTGGGCCGCGTCACGATCGGCATGGTCAGCACCGCCAAGTACTTTTTGCCGCGGTTGCTGGCGCACTTTCGGGCCGAGCATCGCGCGGTCGAGATGCGGCTGACGGTGGGCAACCGCGAACAACTGGTCAGGCAGTTGCAGGAGGGCGAGGTCGATCTGGCGGTGATGGGTCGGCCGCCGCGTGAACTCGCCGCGCGCGCCGAGCCCTTCGCCGCGCATCCGCACGGCGTGCTGGCCGCACCCGCGCACCCATTGGCGAACCGGCGCGAGATTCCGCCGGCGGCGCTGGCCGCCGAGGAGTTCATCGTGCGCGAGGAAGGCTCCGGCACGCGCGCGGCGATGGAGCAATTCTTCCGCGACGCGCACATCCGCCCGCCGCAGATCATGGAGATGGCGAGCAACGAGACGATCAAGCAGGCGGTGATCGCCAACATGGGCTTGGCGTTTCTCAGCCTGCACACGGCGGGACTGGAGATCGAAACCGGCCAGCTCGTCGTTCTCGACGTGGTCGGCTTGCCGCTGGTGCGGCGCTGGCACATCGTCAACCTGCACGGCAAGCCGATGTCGCCGGCGGCCGAAGCGCTGCGCTATTTCGTGCTCGAGCGCGGCGAGGCGCTGATCGCGCAACAGTTCGCCGCCGTGGCGCCGGTGTTGGCCGAGCGATGAACGACCCTGCGACCGACAGCCGCGCGCTGAAAGGCAAGTCCGGTCTCACGCGTCTGATCAACGCCGCCCGCTATTCGCGCGACGGCCTGGTCGAAGCGTGGCGCCGCGAAGACGCGTTTCGCCAGGAAGTCCTGTTGGCGCTGGTGCTGATACCGTTGGCGCTGGCGCTGCCGGTGACGGTCGTGGAGAAAATTCTGCTGATCGGCGCGGTGCTCGCCGTGCTGGTGGTGGAACTGCTGAACACGGCGATCGAAACCGCGATCGATCGCGACGGCTTTCAGATCGACGCGCTCGGCAAGCGCGCCAAGGATTACGGCAGCGCCGCGGTGCTGATCGCCTTGCTGGCGGCCGGCGGCACCTGGGCCGCCGTGCTGTGGTCGAATTTCGTACGTTGAAGGGAGCCTGGCCGTGGGCGCCGGATTGCTGCGAACCTCCATCAAGTCATTGCCGCTGGTGCACCGGGGCAAGGTGCGCGACTCCTACGCGGTCGGCGACGACAAGCTGCTGATCGTCACCACGGACCGGCTGTCGGCGTTCGACGTGGTGCTGAATCAGCCGATCCCGGACAAAGGGCGCGTGCTGAACGCACTGTCCAATTTCTGGTTCGAGCGGCTGGCCGAGATCGTGCCGAACCACCTGACCGGCATCGCGCCCGAGAGCGTGGTCGCGGCCGACGAGGTCGAGCAGGTGCGCGGCCGCGCCGTCGTCGCGATGCGGCTGCGACCGATTCCGGTGGAAGCGGTCGTGCGCGGCTACCTGATCGGCTCCGGCTGGAAGGACTATCAGGCCACCGGCCGCGTGTGCGGCATCGCCTTGCCGCCTGGCTTGCCGCTGGCGAGCAAGCTGCCGGAGCCGATCTTCACGCCGGCGGAAAAGGCCGCGCTGGGACAGCACGACGAGAACATCGCGTTCGAGACGATGCGCGAACGCATCGGCGCGGCGCTGGCGCAGCGCATTCGCGCGGTGTCGCTGCAGTTGTATCGGACGGCGGCCGACTACGCGGCGACGCGCGGCATCATCGTCGCCGACACCAAGTTCGAGTTCGGTGTGGACGCGCATGGCACGCTGCGCCTGATGGACGAGGTGCTGACGCCGGATTCGTCGCGCTTCTGGCCGGCCGATCAGTATCGCGTCGGCGTGTCGCCGCCGTCGTTCGACAAACAGTTCGTGCGCGACTGGCTGGAGCGCCAGCCGTGGAACAAGGCGCCGCCGCCGCCCGATCTGCCGGCCGAGGTGATCGCGAAAACCGCGGAGAAATACCGCGAGGCGCTCGTCAGGCTCACCGGGCGCGGGCTGCAGTGAGGGACGAACAGCGGCGCGCTCAAAGCGTCTGCATCCGCCAGCCCGCCGCGACCCACAGCGGCGCGTATTCCGCCGGCACGAACAGCCGGTCCTCCGGATGCTCGATCTCGAAATACCGCTGCGGGTGCACGAGCATGCCGCTCTCGCGCGCCAGATCGACCACCCAGCGCGCCGGCGGTTTGCGGCTGCCGAGGAAGCGTAGCTCGAACGGCGCCAGCCGCAGGGCATCGTCGGCGGCGAACAAGCCGCGGCCTTGGGCGCGCGCCTCGCTCACTCGCTGGCGCGCTTCTCGCAGCGTTTGCTCGCGGCCCAGGGTCTCCAGCAGCCGATCGGGTTTCGGCACCGCTTCCACGAGCGACGGTTGCTTGCGAAACGGGTTGACGTTCGGCCAGATGAAATACGGCAGCGCGAGCCCCGCCCGCAGCAGCCGCTCGTTGTAGGTCGGCGGGCGCTCGTCGCCCTGCTCGCGGCGGTTGACGTAGCCGAGCAGGCGGCCGTAGCCGTCGATCGCCTCGCGCGTGAAGCGCACGTAGAAGACGAACGTGTCTTTGTCGCGCCGCTGTGCGCGCATGTCGGCGTCGACTTCGGCGCGCAGGAAGTCGCGCGCGGCGAGCGCATGGCGGTAGTGGTTTTCCGCGCAGCCGGCGCCGAGCCTGGACTGCAGATGCGCTTTCAGCCCGGCGTCGAATTCGGGCAGCCCGAATCTTTCCGCGAACGGATCGGCGAGGAATTGGCGCCAGCTCGGCTTGTCGATCTCGACTGGATACGCCGCCCCCGGCGGCGTGAAGCTCAGCTCCGGCGTGTCCACACCGAGCAAGCGCAGGCCGAGGTGACCGACCGTGCGCACGTGAATCGTGTCGCCGTCGTGCACCTGCTGATACGCATTGCCGATGCCGCCGTCGACGGCGCCGAAGCCGAAATATCCCTCGAGCTGCGCGTAGCGGGATTGCAGCGGTCTGGCCATCGGTTCCTCCGTGGTAGGCGGGCCATCGTCGGCCCGCGCGACGGCCGGGCGCAAGGCTTGCATTCCGGCGTGACGACGCCGTGTCCGCCCTTGCGCGCACCGCGCCGCGTGCGAGCCGGGCCCCGCTGGCGACCAAGCAACCGCTTGCTCGAAGCGGTGCGCTTGGCCATCATTGCCGACGTCACGGTCCGTAACCGCGAGGTTCGCCATGTCGTACCGCAGCGTCTTCCGTCCCGGCCTGTTCGCCGGTCAGGTGGTGATCGTCACCGGCGGCGGCTCGGGCATCGGCCGCTGCACCGCGCACGAGCTGGCGGCGCTGGGGGCGCGCGTGCTGCTGGTCGGCCGCGATCCCGACAAGCTGCAGGCGGTGGCGGCGGAGATCGCGCAGGACGGCGGCGCGGCCGAGCCGCTCGCCTGCGACATCCGCGACGAAGACGCGGTGCGCGCGCGGGTGGCGGATGCCGTCGCGCGCCATGGGCGCGTGCACGCGCTGGTGAACAACGCCGGCGGGCAGTACGTCGCGCCGCTGGAAGCGATCACGCGCAAGGGCTGGGAGGCGGTGGTGGCGACCAACCTGACCGGCGGCTTTCTGATGGCGCGCGAGTGTCTTGCGCAGTCGATGCGCGCGCACGGCGGCGCGATCGTCAATATCGTGGCCGACTTCTGGGGCTCGATGCCCGGCATGGGGCACAGCGGGGCGGCGCGCGCCGGCATGGTCAGTTTCACCGAGACGGCGGCTTTCGAGTGGGCGCGCTACGGGGTGCGGGTCAATGCGGTCGCCCCCGGCTACATCGCTTCCAGCGGCATGGACCGCTATCCGCGCGAACTCGCGCCGCAGATCCGCGCGATGGCAGCGACCGTGCCGGCGGGCCGTTTCGGCAACGAAGCCGAGGTGGCGGCGGCGATCGTGTTCCTGCTGTCGCCGGCGGCGAGTTTCATCTCGGGGGCGGTGCTGCGCGTCGATGGCGCACGGCCACAGGTACGGCTGGGCTGGGGCGATTTCGCCGCCGCGGGCGAGGTGCAGCAGCGCGAGGCGGTGCGGCCGTTCGACGGTTTTCACCGCTATACGCCGCCGGCGCTGTTCGGCGATGACGGCGCGTAGCGGGAGGCGGCGATGCGTGCGGAAGGCGAGGCGACGCCGATGGACGAGACAGACACGACGGCGGTGCTGGAGGCGGCGCGCCGCTTCGTCGCGCGCGAGGTGGCGCCGTACGTGCACGAATGGGACGAAGCGGGCGCCTTCCCGCGCGCCCTGTACGCGCGTGCGGCCGCGGCGGGGCTGCTGCAGCTCGGCTATCCGGAGGCGCTGGGCGGAGTGCCGGCGCCGTGGCGGCTGCGCTGCGAACTGTCGCGCACGCTGGCGCGCGAATGCGCGAGCGGCGGCGTGCTGGCGAGCCTTTTTTCGCACAACATCGCGCTGCCGCCGATCGTCGCCCACGGCAGCGAAGAGCTGCGACGACGCATCGTGCCGCCGGTGCTGCGCGGGGAGGCGATCGCGGCGCTCGCGATCACCGAGCCGTCCGGCGGCTCCGACGTGGCGGCGCTGCGAACGCGCGCGGTCCGCGACGGCGACCACTACGTGATCGACGGCGAAAAGACTTACATCACCTCCGGCCTGCGCGCGGACTGGCTGACGGTGGCGGTGCGCACCGATCCGCACGGCCATGGTGCGGCCGGCATCAGCCTGCTGGCGGTGCCGGGCGATGCGCCGGGCTTGACGCGCACAGAACTCAAGAAGATGGGCTGGTGGTGTTCGGACACGGCGCAGCTGCGCTTCGAAGGTGTGCGCGTGCCGGCCGCCAACTTGATCGGTGTCGAAGGCCAGGGGTTCAAGCTCGTGATGCAGAACTTCAACGCCGAGCGCCTGTCGATGGCCGCACTCGCGGTCGGCTTCGCCGAGGCCTGCTTGGCGGAGGCGCTCGACTGGGCGCGCACTCGCCGCACTTTCGGCCAGCCGTTGCTGGCGCATCAGGCGATCCGCCACAAACTGGCCGACATGACGATGCGCATCGAAAGCGCGGCCGCCTGGCTGGCGCAGCTTGCCGCGCGTGCCGACGCCGTGGACAGCGGCCCGGCCTGGGTGGCGCACGTGTGCCTGCTGAAGAACCATGCGACGCAGACGATGCAGTTCTGCGCCGACGCGGCGGTGCAAATCCTGGGCGGAATGGGCTTCATGCGCGGCACGGTGTGCGAACGCATCTACCGCGAGGTGAAAGTGATGACGATCGGCGGCGGCGCCGAAGAGATCATGAAGGAGCTGGCTGCGCGCCAACTCGGGTACACGTAGGCCGTGGCAGCTATTTGTCGCCTTGGGTAGCGCCCTGCGCTTGCTCCCATAGCCCGATCAGTGCGAATACGGTGCGCGGCGCCGCGCGGCGGCCGTCGTCGGAGGCGATCACGCACAGCCGCGCATCGAGGCAGGCCAGGCCCTCGAAGTTGTCGTCGGCGGTCAAGAGCGGATGCTCGACCACGGCAGGCGGCGCGTCGCAAGGCGTCGGCGCGCCGCAAGACGTCAGCTCCAGCATGCGCAACACCGGCACGCGGCGGGCACCGATGCGCCACTTCTCCAGCACCAGCAGGCGGCGCTCGTCGAGCAGATGCAGCGCCTTGATGCTGGCGGCGGTGGCCGCGCCGTCGGGTGCAGCCGCCCACACCCAAGCGCGCCCGTCGGCGGCGG
>DATLZG010000027.1:0-10056 GCA_035574095.1 Burkholderiaceae bacterium
GAACGCGCGCCGCCCGAGCACGGCGCCGCCGAGTACGCGGCCCTGCCCGTCCAGGTACTTGGTCGCGGAATGCACCACCACGTCAACGCCGAACTCGAGCGGCCTCTGCAGCGCCGGGGTACAGAAGCAGTTGTCGACGACCGTTGTCGCGCCCAGCTCGCGACCGAGTGCAGCGAACGCGCGAAGATCCGTAATCTCCATCAGCGGGTTTGAGGGCGTTTCGCAAAACAGCAGCCGCGTGCGCTCGGTCGCCGCTGCGCGCCATGCCGCCAGGTCCGCGCGGTCGACGAACGTCGTCTCGACGCCGAAGCGCGCGAGCAGCGACGTGAATAACTGCATTGTGGCGCCGAACACGCTAGCACTGCAGAGCACGTGATCGCCCGCGCGCAGCGTCGCCAAGCACACCGCCAGGATCGCCGCCATACCGGAAGCCGTCGCCAAGCAGTCTTCGGCACCTTCGAGCGAGGCGAGCCGCCGCTCGAACATCTGCACGGTCGGATTGCCGAATCGCGAATAGACGAAACCCTCCTCCGCGCCGGCGAACCGCGCCGCTGCCTCGGCCGCGGTATCGAAGACAAAACTAGAGGTTAGAAAAAGCGCTTCGCCGTGCTCGGCGAAGTGCGTTCGCTCGGTACCGGCGCGAATCGCGCGTGTTTCGAGCTCGTAGCTGTCGTTCGCAGAAGTCATAAAAAAACCCGCCGGCACAAGCCAAGCGGGTTTCGTCTCACTCGACCGCTTTAGCCGCACTTGTTACGCGCCCGCAAGCTGAGTTCAAATCGGCGCGATGGCCGGATTCTAGGCGGCATCGCGCGGGTGCCGCAAGCTGCAATCATCACGCGTCGGCGGGCTCGATCGCGAGCGATAACTGGTTGCGCGGCGCATCGTCGGGCGCGCGCGGTGCCAGCCGCGCGCGCTCGACACGGTCCAAGTAGTCAGGCGTCACGTCCCCGGTGATGTAGTTGCCGTCGAAACACGACGCCTCGAAGCTCGTGAGCGCGGGATTGCAGTCCTGCACCGCGCGCCGCAAATCCTCCAGGCGCTGGTAGATCAGGGCGTCGGCGCCGATCTCGCGGCGAATCTCTTCCTCGCTTCGGCGGGCGGCGATCAGCTCCGAGCGCGTCGGCATATCGATGCCGTAGACGTTTGGAAAGCGCACAGGCGGCGCACTCGATGCGACCATCACTTTGTTCGCCCCGGCGTCGCGCGCCATCTGCACGATTTCCTGGATCGTCGTCCCGCGCACGATCGAATCGTCGACCAGCAGAACGTTCTTGCCCTTGAACTCGACACCGACAGTGTTCAGTTTCTGCCGCACCGACCGCTTGCGGATCGCCTGTCCGGGCATGATGAACGTGCGCCCGATATAGCGATTCTTGATGAAACCTTCGCGATAGGCGATGCCGAGACGTGTCGCCAGCTGCAACGCAGCCGGACGGCTCGAGTCCGGAATCGGCATCACGACGTCGATGTCACCCAGCGGTACTGCCGCCTTGACCTGGTCGGCCAGATACTCGCCCAGCCTCAAGCGGGCCCCGTAGACCGACACGCCGTCCATCACCGAATCCGGCCGTGCGAGGTAGACGTACTCGAACAGGCACGGATTCAGGCTCGGGTTGCTCGCGCACTGCTGGCTGTAGAAGCGCCCATCGAGATCGACGAAGATCGCCTCGCCCGGCGCCACATCGCGCACGAACCGAAAGCCCAGACCGTCGAGCGCGACCGATTCAGACGCGATCATGTACTCGGTGCCGGCATCGGTTTCGTGCACGCCGAAGCACAGCGGGCGGATGCCGTACGGATCGCGACATGCCAGCAGACCGTAGCCGGCGATCTGGGCGACGATCGCATACGAGCCGCGCACTCGCCGATGCGTGCCCGCGACCGCACGAAAGATGGTCTGCGGGTCGAGCACCAGCCCTTCGCTGGCGAGTTGCAGCTCGTGCGCCAGCACGTTCAGCAGGACCTCGGAATCGGAGTTGGTGTTGATGTGCCGCCGGTCGATGCGGAACATCTCGTCTTTCAGACGTTCCCAGTTGGTCAGGTTGCCGTTGTGCGCGAGCGTGATGCCGAACGGCGCATTGACGTAAAACGGCTGCGCTTCCTCGGGATTCGACGCTGAGCCCGCGGTCGGGTATCGGACCTGGGCGATGCCCGAATTGCCCGGCAACGCGCGCATATTGCGCGTCCGGAACACGTCGCGCGCCAGCCCGTTGCCTTTGAACATATGAAACGTGTTGCCGTTGGCGGTGGCGATGCCGGCCGCATCCTGGCCTCGATGCTGCAACAGTTGCAGCGCGTCGTACAGCAACTGGTTGACCGGTGTGGTCGCCACCACGCCGACGATTCCACACATCGGACTCTCCCGCTCAATAAGCGCCGCCGCGCGTCAGCGCCGGCGGCAAATAAGGAACGATCCACTTTACGCCGGCGTCGAACGGCGCCAGCAGTTTGGCCTCGCGCCAGGCGGGCTGCTGCGCCAGCGCGGTGCGCGAGGCCAAGAACACCGCTGCAAACACGATCACCACGCCGCGCAACAACCCGAACAGGGCGCCGAGCGCGCGGTCCGTACCGGAGAGCTTCGCCGCCGCGAGCATTTTACGAATCAGCCAGCCGAGAGCCGCGGCGATGAACAGGCTAGCGATGACGATTCCGAGCGCCGCCAGCCCGGTACGCAAAGCCGGCCAAGCGAAGTCGCGCGGCAGCAGTTCGCCGACGGCCGCTGCGTATTTGATCGCGATCACGACTCCGGCGATCCAACCGGCGACCGAGAAGAGTTCCCGCATCAGCCCGCGCCACAGTCCAAGCAGAGCCGACAGTCCCAGTACCGCGACGATGATCCAATCGAGTGTCGTCATCCCGCCGCCACCAGAGTTGCGCTGACGCCGAACGCACGCAGCCGCGACTGCGCGCGCTGCGCCTCGTCGCGCGAAGAATATGGACCGACGCGCACGCGATAGCGCACGCCATCCTTGGTTTCGACCTTCTCGATGAACGTCGCAAAGCCAGCCTTGCGCAGTTTGTCGCTCAACTCGCGCGCCGCCGCTTCGGTGCTCAGCGCCGCTGCCTGCAGCACGTGCCTCTCGCCCTTCGGCTTGTCCGCGCCAGCCTTTTCCTTGTCTGGAACTGCCGCAGCCGTCTTCTCGACCGCGTCCGCCCCCTTGCCGTCGGCTTCGCCGGTGCCTCCTTCGACCGGCCCCTGCTGCGCGGGGTCCGGCACCGGCGGCGGCGCCAACCGCGGTGTGAACGGCTGTTTCTCGCTCGGGATGTCGACCGCGATGTTGTCGGCTGCGGGGCGGGGCGCCGGATCGAGCAGTAGTGGCACGACGATGGCCACCGCGAGCAGCAGCACGGCGGCACCGATCAAGCGCCGGCGCGCTTGTGCGCGCAGCACCGCCGAATCGGTCTCATCCCCGCCTTTGCGCACACGCGGTCGTTTCGCCCCTTGCCCGCGCCAAAATGCCCACGCCATCGTCAACTTGTCAGCGCCGCGCGGTGTGCGCGCGCATCACCTCGGCCACCGTGGTGAAACTGCCGAACACGATGATCCTATCATCGGTGCCGGCGCCTGCGAGCGCGGCCGCGTACGCATCGGCAAGCGTCGCGTACGCCTGTACGGCAGCGTCGTCTCCTGCCGCGGCACGAACGCTGGCGGCGAGCGCCGCTGCGGTCGCACCGCGCGCGCCGGGTGTCGGACCAACGTGCCAGACGTCGATCGCCGGCGCCACGCGCGCAACGGAGCCGGCGATGTCCTTGTCACGCAGCATGCCGAACACCGCGTGCGTGCGCGGGAAGAAACCCATGCTGTTCAAATTGGCGGCGAGCGCGGCGGCCGCGTGCGGGTTGTGGGCGACGTCCAGAATCACCGTCGGCCGGCCAGGCAGCACTTGAAAGCGCGCCGGCAGTTGCACGGTCAGCAAGCCCTGCCGCACCGCTTGTTGGCTCACCGGCAGCCGCGCGGCCATCGCTTCCAGCGCCGCCAGAACGCCGCTTGCGTTCAACAACTGGCTAGCGCCGCGCAGCGCCGGGTACGGCAGTCCGTGCCGGCGCACCGCGCGGCCCGTGTATGCCCACTGCTGGCGATCGCCGTGGCCGTCGAAGTCGCGGCCCCGCAGCCACACGTCGCTGCCGAGCGCGCGCGCGACTTCGATGACGGTCGCCGGCGGTTGCGGGTCGGAGACGATGGCCGGACGCCCGGCGCGAAAGATGTGCGCTTTCTCGAAACCGATCGCCTCGCGCGTCGGGCCGAGATAGTCGACGTGATCGATGTCGACCGCGGTGAGAAGTGCACAGTCGGCGTCGACGATGTTCACCGCATCGAGCCGCCCTCCCAGCCCGATTTCGAGCACGGCGGCGTCAAGGCGCGCCATTTGGAACAGGCGCAAGATCGCCAATGTCGTGAACTCGAAGTAGGTTAGCGTCGTTTCGCCGCGCGCCCGCTCGACCGCTTCGAACTGTTCGATCAGCGCCGCGTCGTCGGCCGGCACGCCGTCGATCTGCGCCCGCTCGTTGAAGCGCACCAGGTGCGGCGACGTGTACAAGCCAACCCGGTAACCGGCCGCGCGCAAGATCGAATCGAGCAGCGCGCAGCTCGATCCCTTGCCGTTGGTGCCGCCGACGACGAAGGTCGCGCACGTCAGTTGGATGCCGAGGCGCTGCGCCACCGCCCGCACGCGATCCAGCGTCAGGTCGATCGGACGACTGTGCAGCCGCTCGATGCGCTCGAGCCAAGCGTCGAGCCCCAGGGAAGCACCGCTAGACAAAGTTCACGCAGACGGGCGCGCCGGTCCGTCTATGCAATGGCGTCGGCCGGCTGCCGTAGCAGCAGCGCCAGCAGATGCGCAATTTCATCTCGCAACTGCCGGCGGTCGACGATCATGTCGATGGCACCCTTTTGCAGCAGGAACTCGGCGCGCTGAAAGCCCTCCGGCAGCTTCTCGCGCACCGTCTGCTCGATCACGCGCGGACCGGCGAAACCGATCAGCGCCTTCGGCTCAGCGATCACGACGTCGCCCATAAACGCGAAGCTGGCCGAAACGCCGCCCATCGTCGGGTCGGCCAGCACCGAAATGAACGGCAGCTTGGCTTCGGCCAGCTTGGCGATCATCGCGGTCGTTTTTGCCATTTGCATCAGCGACAGCAGGCTTTCCTGCATGCGCGCGCCGCCGGTGGCGGTGATGCAGATGAACGGCACCTTTTGTTCGAGCGCGGTCTGTACGCCGCGGACGAAGCGCTCGCCGACCACCGACCCCATCGAGCCGCCCATGAAGCCGAACTCGAACGCCGCGGCGACGACCGGCAGCGTGCGGATCGAGCCGCCCATGACGACCAGCGCATCGGTCTCGCCGGTCTCCTGCATCGCTTCCTGTAGCCGCTCCGGATACTTTTTGCTGTCCTTGAACTTCAGGGGATCGACCGGCACCACCTCCTGGCCGATCTCGTAGCGTCCCTCGGCGTCGAGCAGCGCGTCCAGGCGGTCGCGCGCGCTGATCCGCATGTGATGGTTGCACTTCGGGCACACGTACAGCGAGCGCTCGAGCTCGGCCGAATACAGCACCGCCTCGCAGCCGGGGCATTTGGTCCAAACGCCTTCCGGCACGGCCTTGCGCGAGCCGCCCTGCTTGATGCGCGGCGGCAGCAGTTTTTCGATCCAGCTCATCGGTGCCCCCTGTCTAAGCCGTCCGTCCCGTCGTCACCGCGTCGATCGCGCGGCGCATATCGGACAGCAACTTGCCGACCGCTTCAACCGCGCGTTCGCGCGGGCTGTTCTCGATCTCTTCGATGATGCGGCTGCCGATCACGACCGCATCCGCCACACGCGCGATCGCCGCGGCGCTGGCCGCGTCGCGAATCCCGAAGCCTACTCCGACGGGCACCCCGGCGCGGGCCTTGATCTCGGGCAGGCGGGCGGCGACGCTGGCGACATCCAGATGCCCGGCGCCGGTGATGCCTTTCAGACTCACGTAATACAGATAACCGGACGCGATTTTCGCGATGCGCGCGATGCGCTCGCGCGTCGAAGTCGGCGCCAGCAAAAAGATCGGATCGATGGCGGCCGCGCGCAGCGTCGCGGCAAAGGATTCGCATTCTTCCGGTGGATAGTCGACCACCAGCACGCCGTCGATGCCGGCAGCGCGCGCGGCGCTGGTGAAAGCCTCGAGCCCCATCGCCTCGATTGGATTGGCGTAGCCCATCAGCACCAGCGGTGTATCCGCATCGCTGCGCCGGAACTCGGCGGCAAGGGCGAGCACCTGGCGCAGACCGACGCCGTTGCGGATCGCGCGTTCGGAAGCGCGTTGAATGACCGGGCCGTCCGCCATCGGATCGGAAAACGGCACGCCGAGCTCGATGACATCAGCCCCGGCGCGAGCCAAGGCGTGCAACAGCGGCACCGTGAGTTCCGGGTCCGGATCACCGGCGACGAGGTACGGGATCAACCCCTTTCGCCCCGCGCCGGCGAGCGCGGCGAAGCGGCCAGCGATGCGCGACATCAGCGGTGCACGTCGTGCGCGCGCATGGCCGGGCGGCAGCTCGCGCGGCAGTAGTAATCGATGCCGCTCGCTTCGGCGACGATGGCCAGATCCTTGTCGCCGCGTCCGCTCAGATTGACCAGGATGATCTTGTCGCGCGGCAGCGTCGGCGCCAGCTTCGTCGCGTAGGCCAAGGCGTGGCTCGATTCGAGCGCCGGAATGATGCCTTCGATACGGCAACAGTCGTGAAACGCCTTGAGCGCCTCCGCATCGGTGGCGCCGACGTATTCGGCGCGGCCGGTGTCCTTCAACCAAGCGTGCTCGGGCCCCACGCCCGGATAGTCGAGGCCGGCGCTGATCGAGTGCGTCTCGGTGATCTGGCCGTTTTCGTCCTGCAACAGGTAGGTGCGGTTGCCGTGCAGAACACCCGGCTTTCCCCGCTGTAGCGACGCCGCGTGCCGCGCCGTGTGCAGGCCGTCTCCGGCCGCTTCCACGCCGATCAGCTTCACCCCCGGCTCGTCGATGTAGTCGTAAAAAATACCCATCGCGTTGCTGCCGCCGCCCACGCAGGCGACGACGTAGTCGGGTTGCCGTCCCGCCAACTCCGGCATCTGTCGCCGGCACTCCTTACCGACGATAGAGTTGAAATCGCGCACCATCATCGGATACGGATGCGGGCCAGCCACAGTCCCGATGATGTAAAAGGTGTTCTCGACGTTGGTGACCCAATCGCGCATCGCTTCGTTGAGCGCGTCTTTCAACGTGCGCGAGCCGCTTTCCACTGCCACCACCGTGGCACCGAGCAGTTTCATGCGGTAGACGTTCGGCGCCTGGCGACCCACGTCCTCGGCGCCCATGTACACCACGCATTCCATGCCGTAACGGGCCGCCACCGTCGCGGTGGCCACGCCGTGCTGTCCGGCCCCGGTCTCGGCGATCACGCGCCGCTTGCCCATACGCCGCGCCAGCAGCGCCTGGCCGACGGTGTTGTTCACCTTGTGCGCACCGGTGTGGTTCAGATCTTCGCGCTTGAGGTAGATCTGCGCCCCGCCGAGCTGATCGCTCCACCGTCGCGCGTGGTAAATCGGGCTCGGGCGGCCGACGAAGTGCTCGAGCTCGTACTGCAATTCGGCCTCGAACTCGCGATCGCCGCGGTACCGCTGATAGGCGGCGCTCAATTCGTCGAGCGCGTGCATCAGCGTCTCGGCGACGAATACGCCGCCGTAGGGGCCGAAATGGCCGCGGGCATCAGGCAGGTCGTAGGGCTTCATTCGCTTGCAGGTCCATGTCCGCCGAGCGCACTGCAACGGCGAAACGCCGCATCTTGTCCAGACTCTTGATACCGGGGTCGTCCTCGACGCCGCTCGAAACATCGACGGCGAAGGGCCGCACCGACCGCATGGCCGCACCGACGTTTTCGGCCGTCAAGCCACCGGCCAGTACCAGCGGCTTACTGCGCGCCTCAGCGGGCGGCAACAACGACCAATCGAAGGTGCGACCGCTGCCGCCGTATCCGCCGGCCGGCGTATCAGCGAGCAGCGCCCAAGCCTGCTCAAAGCGGCGCTCGCAGTCTAGCAAATCGACCTCTGCGTCGATCCGCACTGCGCGCACGAACGGACGCCCGAAGCGCGCGCAATCGGCTGGCGATTCATCGCCATGAAACTGCAGCAGCGCGTTGGGAACGATCTCGAGCGCACGCGCGATCGAAGCATCCGTAGCGTTGACGAACAACAGCACCGGTGTGACGAAAGGCGGTAACAGGCGCGCCAGCTCGGCGAGCCGATCCGCATCGACATAGCGCGGACTGCGCTCGTAGCATACGAAGCCGACGGCGTCCGCGCCGGCCGTGATTGCCCCCTGCAGATCGGCAGCGCGAGTGATGCCGCAGAACTTGATCCGGGTGCGCATCATGCGAGAAACGGCGGCGCTTCGTCGGGTACCGGAAACCCGAACGCGGCATCGTACTCGACATGCGTCAGATACAGACCGGCGGCCGGAAACGTCGGCGCGGCCATCGCCCGGTCGCGTGTGGCGAGCACCTCGGCCGCCCACGCCGGCTTTTGGCGGCCGAGGCCGACATAGACCAAGGTTCCGACCAGATTGCGCACCATGTGATGCAGAAAGGCGTTGGCCACGGCGCGCACGCGGATCAGGCGTCCGAAACGTTCGACGGCCAACCGGCGCAACTCACGCACCGGCGACGCAGCTTGGCATTCGGCAGACCGGAAAGCCGAGAAATCGTGCGTGCCGACGAGCAAGTCGGCGGCACGCTGCATCGCCTCCGCGTCCAGCGGCCGATATACCCAGCCAGCGCGCGCGTGGGCGAGCGGCGCACGCACCGCATCGTTGACGATCCAATAGTCGTAGCGGCGCGCGCGTGCCGAAAATCGGGCATGAAATTCCTGCGGCACGACGCGCGCCCAACGCACCGCCAGCGCGTTCGGAAGGTAGCGATTGACACCGCGCACCCAGGACTGCAGGGGACGCGCAAGCTCGGTGTCGAAATGCACGACTTGGTAAGTCGCGTGCACGCCGGCGTCGGTGCGCCCCGCGCACACGGTCGCTATCGCAGTGCCGGCAAACTGCTGCAGCGCGCGCTCGAGCGCGTCCTGCACTGCGCCGCCGTTGGGCTGCGTTTGCCAGCCGCAGAAGTCGGCGCCGTCGTACTGCAGTCCGAGCGCAATTCGCGGCATCAAAACGCGACGGGCCGGCGCGCCTTGTGCGCGCCGGCCCGCCTTCCCCCCGTAAAAAATCAGGCTTCGACCTGTTTCAACAGTTCTACAGCTTGCTGGCGCTGTTCGCGCGTGCCGTCGCGCATCACTTCTTCGAGCAGTTCGCGCGCGCCGTCCTTCACGCCTAGATCGATGTAGCCGCGCGCCAAATCGAGCTTGGTCGCCATCTGGGCGGCGAGGGGGCTGCCGGCCTGGGTCTCGGTGCGGCGCCCGCCGAGATCCACGTCCGAACCGGTCAAATCGAAGTCGATCAACGGCACGGTCGCCTGATCGGTGTTCGAAGTCAGCCGCGGCGCCTGCTCGTCGGGCAGCGCGCCCACACCGCCCAGCAGCGTCGGCCGCGACAGCGCTTCCTCGAGCGACGGCTGCTTCGACGTCGGCGGCAGGCTCAGGTCCACTTCCGGAATCGCGGCGCGCCCGGTTGCAGTGGCGGGGGCCGCCTGCGGCGGCTGCGTCGCCGGGAACGTCAAATCGACCGCGGGCTTCGGCGCCGGCGCTTTGGCGACAGCAGGCTCTAGTTTCGGTTCTACCGCCGCCGGTGCCGGCGCCGGCGCGGCCTTCGCCGGTGCACCGGTGGTCGTTGCACCGAGATCGAAATCGAGCGCGCCGAAATCGATCTTGTCGGCGACACTGGCACCGAACGGATCGATCGTGCCCGCGCCTTTGGCCGCCACCGTACCTTCCTCGAGCGGCAAGGTGGCGGCGAAGCTAGCCGCCTTCGCTGGCGCCGGCGGCGCCAGCGGCGGCACCTCGATCGGCATGCTGGTATCGGCCGACATCTTCGTCTCGAGCGGCATCGCCGTATCGAGTTTCGAATCGGGTGCGAGGCGGAAAGTCGCTTCCGCCGGCATCGGCTC
>DATLZG010000028.1:0-2530 GCA_035574095.1 Burkholderiaceae bacterium
GTGCCGTCGGCGTCGGCGGCGAGCACCGCGCGCATCTGCGCCGGATGGCGTTTCGTCGTCGAGACCATCGACTCCGGCCGCGTGTAGACGATGCGCGCGGGCCGCCCGAACTTGCGCGCCGCCGCGACCAGCAGCGGCTGAATCGAGATGTCGAGCTTGCCGCCGAAGCCGCCGCCGACGGCCGACGGCACGATGCGCACCTGCCGCGGATCGAGCCTGAACATGGAGGCCAGTTCGTCGCGGTCCATGTAAGGCGTTTGCGTGCAGGCGAAGACCGTCACGCGTTCGACGCCGTCTGCGCGGCTCCAGGCCGCATAGCCCGCTTCGGGTTCGATGTAGGCGTGCTCGACGTAACTGGTCGTCATGCGCGCCTCGACGCGCACCGCCGCGCGCGCCAGCGCCGCTTCGACGTCGCCGCGCACCACCCGCCCGCGGCATAGCACGTTGTCCGGCCAGCGCTCGTGCAGCACCGGCGCACCCGGCGCGAGCGCTTCCTCGGGCGTGAGCACCGCATGCTGCGGCTGCCAGCGCACCGGCACCTCGGCTTCTTCGATCGCCTCCAGCCGTTCCCGCGCGCCCACCAGCACCAGCACGGCCTCGCCGCGAAAACGCACGCGGCCTTCGGCGAGCGCCGGCTGATCGCGCAGATCAGGAAAGATCGCGAAGCGGTTGAACGGTATGTCGGCCGCGGTCAGCACGTCGGCGAGCCCGTGCCGCGCGACAAAGGCGTCGAGGTCGCCGAACTCGAAGCGGGCGGCCGGATAAGGCGAGCGGATCACGCGCAGCCACAACGCGTCGGCCAGCGCCTCGTCGGCCCCGTAACGCGCACGGCCGTCGAGCTTTTCCGCGACATCCAGCCGCGCCAGCCGGCTGCCCACTGCGGCGCCGGTCGCCGGCTCGGCGACATTGGCGGTCGGCTCGCCGGCCGCGGCGAGCACCGCTTCGACGATCTTGCGATAGCCGGTGCAGCGGCACAGCACGCCGCCGAGTCCGTCCGCCACCTGCTGTTCGGTCGGCCGCGGATGCCGGCGCAGCGTGTCGGCGGCGGCCATCAGCATGCCGGGCGTGCAGATGCCGCACTGCGCCGCGCCATGCGCGAGGAACGAGCGCTGCAGGTCACTGAGCCGTGACGCTTCGCCCAGCCCTTCCACCGTGGTGATCGCGGCTCCCTCGCATTGGCCGACCGGCACCAGGCAGGCGCAGACCTGCTCGCCGTCGAGCAGCACCGTGCACGCGCCGCAATCGCCGGCGGCGCAGCCGACCTTGGTGCCGGTGAGCCCGAGGTCGTCGCGCAACACGTCCGTCAGGCGCTTCGCCGGCGGCACGGAAAGCGCGACGTCGCGCCCGTTGGCGCGCAATGCGAATGAAGTCGCGAGCGTGGGCTCGACCGGTTTGTTCATGCGGAAAGCTCCGTCAGCGCGCGGCCGAGCAAGGCGCGCACCGCGCGTAGCCGGTACTCGCGCGTGCCGCGCACATCGTCGATTGGCGACAGCGGCGCCAGCGCCGCTGGCTGCGAAAGCAAAGCCGCCGCGAGCGCCGGCACGTCGGCGCGCGCCGCACCGAGCATTCCCGACTCCAGCGCCGGCAGCCGCTGCGCGGCGGCCGCACAGGCCCCGACCGCCACGCCGCAATACGAGACGCGCTCCGCCGCGTCGAAGTCGAGCACCACGTCCACCATCGCGATCGAGATCACCAGATAGCGGCGTGCGCCGAGTTTCAGGAACAGCGAGCGCGCCCGCGGCGAGCGCACCGGTACGTGTACGGCGACCAACAGCTCGTCGGGCCGGCACGCGGTGCGCCGGTTGCCGAGCACGAACTGCGCGAGCGGCAAAGTGCGCGCGCCGTTGGCGCTGGCCAGTTCCACGCGCGCGTCGAGCGCCAGCAGAGGCGGCACGCCGTCGGCGGCGGGCGAGGCATTGCAAAGATTGCCGCCGATCGTGCCGCGGTTCTGGATCTGCACGCCGCCGACTTCGCGCGCCGCCTGCGCCAGCGCCGCGCAATGCGCAGGCAGTTCCGCGCGCGCGATCTCGCTCCAGGTGGTCAGCGCCCCGATGCGCAGGCCATCGCCGGCGGCAGCGACGCCGCGCATCTCCGCGAGCGCCGAGACATCCAGCAGCGCCGCGGGCAGCGGCCCGGTCACGTGCGCCGGATAAAGATCGGTGCCGCCGGCCAGCACGCGGTACGGCGCGCGCGCCAGCGCGGCGAGCGCGGCTTCGAGCCGCTGCGGCCGTTCGTATCGGACCTCCATCGCCGCACCCGCCTCCGACGAGACCCTCGCGCCCATGGGGTAACCGATCGGCACGCGCAGGTCTTTTGATAAAGTTCAACAATGAAGCTTTTACTTCATTGCGTAATGCCGAAATTACTCGACCGTCTAAGCGGCGTCAATCGTGCGGCGCGGCCTCGTCGCGCCGCCGCCGTCCAATGAGCCGACGCGGTGCGCGGTTCACCGCCGCGGTGCATGGCGCCCTCCGCTAACCTTGCCGAACGAAGAAACGATGGATACGAACGTGAACGCCGAGATCCCCCG